>NZ_CP037421.1:2840272-2885955 GCF_007748155.1 Gimesia panareensis | reverse complement strand
AAAAATTGCGATATTTAAGTTAAAATAGTATCGAGTTCCCCTCCGTCCCGCCGTCGCGTCAGGCTTCACCCTTGCCAGGCTGAGGTGGCGAAATCAGTTGATTACGAATACAAACAAAAAAACGCCTGAACCCCAAGCCGGGATTCAGGCGTTTTTAGTTTTCTCAACGTGTCTTCGTCTGACACAAGTAGCGGTGGAGGGACTCGAACCCCCGACACGCGGATTATGATTCCGCTGCTCTAACCAACTGAGCTACACCGCCGGATGGTGTTGGGGTCTGTACTCAATGCAGACACTCCTATCCTACTGGAAGTTCGGGCGGGAGAAAAGGTTTCTCCGGTGCTAACTTCCTTAGATATCTCACGTTATCGGCAAAAAAGCCGGTGAGAAGTCGCAAGATTAACAAAATCCTGTGGGTACGCAAGTCAACCGCCGTTTTCATTCGAAAATGTCGCAGAAATTCGTTGATTGTGAGGCTTTTCCGGGGGCGTTATACTCCAATCTGCTCATTTGATACCCCTGAATCTTGCTCTGGAGTGCTCGCATGAAGAAATGGCTCTGTTCCGGTCTGGTGTTCTCGCTGCTGTTCCTCTCTCCTACGTTGGTGCGGTCCGCCCCGCCCAGTCAAGCGGCCCCTGCTCTGCAGACCGTGACGAAAACGACTGTGTTTGAAAAAGGAGAAGCCGGCTATCACGGGTTTCGCATCCCGGCCCTGCTGGTGACTCCCAAGGGGACGCTGCTGGCGTTTGCCGAGGCGCGGAAGAATAACCTGGGCGACAGCGGGGATATTGATCTGGTCCTCAAGCGGAGCAGCGACAACGGGAAGACCTGGTCTCCCCTCGCGGTGCTCTGGAATGATGGGGAGAACACGTGTGGGAATCCCTGTCCGGTGGTGGATGAGTCAACCGGGCGGATCTGGCTGCCGCTGACCTGGAATCATGGTAAGGACCATGAGAAGCAGATCAAGGCGAAGACCGGTCGGGATACGCGGCGGGTCTATATGAGTTATTCCGATGATGACGGCCAGTCCTGGAAGCCACCTTATGAAGTGACGGAGACGACCAAGAAGCCGGAGTGGACCTGGTATGCGACCGGGCCAGGCAACGGGATTCAGCTGACGCGCGGTCCGCACAAAGGACGGCTGGTGATTCCCTGCGATCATAATGTGACGCTGGACGGCAAGGTGGTGCGGCGGTCGCATGCGATTTATTCGGATGATCATGGCAAGACGTGGCAGTTGAGTGAGCCGATCGGCGAAAAGACGAATGAATGCGCGGTCGTGGAACTGGCCGACGGGCGGCTGCAGATGAATATGCGAAGCTATCACGGGAAGAACCGGCGGGCGATTGCCTATTCCGACGACGGCGGGGCGACCTGGTCCGAGGTGACGCTCGACCCGACGCTGATTGAGCCGGTCTGCCAGGCGAGTCTGATTCGCGTCTCTTTTCCCAAATATGGAACGCCGGGGAAGATTCTGTTCAGCAACCCCGCCAGTAAAAAACGGGAGAAGATGACGGTCCGGTTGAGCAAAGACGACGGGCAGACCTGGGTGGCGGCGCGACTGGTAACGCCGGGGTCGGCCGCGTATTCCTCTCTGGCTTTGTTGAAAAATGGTCAGGCCGGTCTGTTGTATGAGCGGGACGGTTATCAGAAAATCGAATTCGTGGCGTTTGATTTAAAACAGTTTGTTGCCGGACGTTAGGTTAGGGTGTGGTTCTGGTCGAGAGATCGCGTCTGGACCACAGCGGATAACCGGGGCTAACGCCCTGCGGCTAATGGCTGCATATGTTAGCAGGTGTCCTCTCCCGGGCTCCTTACTATTTTCTGAAAGATGAAGTGACTGCCGATGGATACCTTACTCGATCGTTTTCTGCGTTATGTCAAAGTCGATACCCAGTCGGACGAGACCAGTCCCTCATTTCCGAGCACGAAGAAGCAGCTGGTGTTGAGCAAGATGCTGTGCGAAGAGTGTGAGCAGCTGGGGCTGGAAGATGTGACGATCAACGAGTACGGCATCGTGATGGCGACGGTTCCCGGCAACGTTGATGGAGATGTGCCCGCCATCGGCTGGGTGGCTCATGTAGATACGTCGCCCGAATTTTCGGGGACGAACGTGAAACCAGTCGTACATGAAAATTACGACGGGAGCGATCTGGTGCTGCCCGGCGATCCGTCGCGCGTGTTGCGGGTCAGTGAGGAACCCCGGCTGAAACAGATGGTGGGGAAAACCGTAATTACGACGGACGGGACCACGCTGCTGGGGGCCGATGATAAATCGGGCGTGGCCGTGATGATGTCGGCGGCAGCACAGCTGATGGGCGATCCATCGATTCTTCACGGCCCGATCCGGCTTTGCTTCACCTGTGACGAAGAGATCGGTCGTGGGATTGAGAAGCTGAATCTGGAGGCGTTCGGCGTCTGCTGTGCTTATACGCTCGACAGTGACGGGAGTGGACGGATCGATTCGGAAACGTTCTCAGCCGATCAGGCGGTGATTACCGTGCGGGGGGTGAATACGCATCCTTCGGTCGGTAAAGGCGTGATGGTGAATGCGATTCGGATTCTGAGCGATCTGATCTCATCCTTGCCGACCGAGACGTTGAGTCCGGAAACGACGGACGGGCGGGATGGATTTATTCACCCCTATCATATTGAAGGGGGCGTGGCGGAAGCGTCGGCCCGGCTGATCCTGCGGGATTTTGAAACGGAAAAACTGGCCGAGTATGCCGGGCTGCTGGATTCACTGGCCGAGCCGCTACGGCAGAAGTTTCCACGGGCGGAGATCAAGATTGAAGTGCATAAGCAGTACCGCAACATGCGGGACGGGCTGGTGAAAGAGCCACGGGCGCTCGAGAAAGCGATCGAAGCGACGCGTGCCGCGGGCCTGGAGCCGAAGCTGGATATCATTCGGGGTGGAACCGACGGCAGCCTGCTGACTGAGAAGGGACTGCCGACGCCCAATCTTTCCAGCGGACAGCATAACCCCCATTCCCCGCTGGAGTGGACGACCGTGGAAGAGATGCAGCAGGCCGTTGATGTGTTAGTGCAACTGGCGATTCTCTGGGGCGAGGAACGTTGATGTTTTTCACGCGTTGTTGAGGATTTCTGGCAACCTCCGCGCATTTTTTTCGGATCGGCTCGATCTGATTCCGGTTATTCCGCCTGTGGAATCTGGTGAATTCACCAAGACCTTGTGCATTCTGCTGCGCCTGATGTAGTAACGAGTTAAGACAATTCGTACCTGAAGGAAATCTCCGTGAGGCGCGCCAGTATCGCGCATGAATTTTAAACTGTAGCGATTGGAGAGGTTCTGCCGCATCTTCGTGAAAACGATTGTTTGACCACCGTTTTTTTGTGGCTTATGTTAAACATATCGGCAAGCTACCTGTTTAAATATTCGTTGTGCAGCTTTGTTGTACAACGCGGTTCGATGTTTTGAATCCCGGTTACTTTGTTGGGCCCTGATTGTGGTGGCCTTCAGTTGCGGGAGGAGTGCATCGATATAGAGGGGGAACAATGTTTTCATCTACCAAGACGCGACTTCTTAAGTGGTTACACTCGAGTCAACTGTGGGTTTTACTACTGGGATGTCTGCTGACAGTCAATACGACTGTGGCTTACGCAGATCCCGGGGCCCTGCCTATCGTCATTCCGGTGACTCAGAGCCAGGCGATTGCCAAAGGCGAAGAGTTCGAACGGACGCGGCAGTGGATCAAGGCCATTGAGCATTACGAAGATGCACTTAAAGAATGGCCGGACAACGACAGCATTAAATACGGGCTGCGACGTGCCAAGATTCATTTCGGCATTGATCGCCGCTACCAGGACGTCAGCTTTACCAGGGTGATTCTGGTCCAGTCCCGTCGCGATTCATTTATTCTGTACGATGAAATTCTGGCGAAGATCCAGTCGCATTTCGTCGATCCGTTGAGCACGACCTCGTTTGTCGCTCATGGAACGGAAAGCCTCTACCTCGCTCTGGCCAACGATCAGTTTGTGAAGACACATCTGCGGGGAGTCCCCCCGGAGAAGATTCGCAAAGTGCGTCGGCTCCTGAGAGAGAACTACTGGAACAAAGGTGTAAACGGCTTCCATGGTGCCCATCAGCTGATCAACGAGGTCTGTGACCTGTCGTATCAGAATCTGGGACTGCGGGACTCGGCTGTGATTGCGGAATACACGTTCGGTGGCTGTAATGCCCTGGACGATTACAGCAGCTTTCTGACACCCGATCGCCTGGGCGATCTGTATGACAATATCGAAGGTGAGTTTGTCGGCATCGGTATCGAAATGAAAGCCGAGATCGGTGAAGGCATGCTGCTGATCAACGTGCTGCCAGAGAGCCCTGCGGAAGCTGCGGGTGTGCTGGCCGGCGATCATATCGTCAGCATCGATGGCACAGACTGTCGTCACATGACGACCGATGCAGCAGCGAATCTGTTGCGGGGAACGTCCGGCAGCCAGGTGGTTCTGGAACTGGAAAGTCCCGAGACTGAAAAGATCCGTTCAGCACGCGTGACCCGCAAGGCAGTTCAGGTGAAAAGTTTTCCGGTTGTGAAAATGCTCGATCGTGAAAACGGGATCGGTTATATCAAAATGGCCGGTTTCCAGAAGACCTCTGCTGCGGAGCTGGATGCGGCCCTGCAGAAACTGCACGGCGAAGGCATGCGGTCGCTGATCTGGGACGTGCGTGGCAATCCTGGTGGACTGCTCTCCGCGGCTGTGGAAGTGCTGGATCGATTCATTGAGGAAGGAAAACTGGTTTCGACCAAAGGTCGGGTTTCCGATCAGAACTGGAGCTACACGGCTCACCGCCCTGGTACCTGGAAAATTCCACTGGTATTATTAGTGGATGGGAACAGTGCGAGTGCCAGTGAGATTGTGGCCGGTGCCCTGACCGATCATCGACGGGCGACCGTGATTGGCCGCAAGACTTATGGTAAATGGTCGGTACAGAGTATCTTTCCGATTCGTGGATCCACGGGTTTGCGTCTGACGACGGCTAAATTCTATTCGCCTCATGGAAACACTTATGGTAAGATCGGGATCAAACCCGGAATCACGGTTGAAAAGGATGAACTGCGGACGGCCATGTATGGGGCGTCACAGGACCAGAAACTGGCAGCAGATTCTGATATCAAGCGTGGCTTACAAATCCTGCAAAGGCAATATGCTGTAACACCATGATGGATGAACGTGCCGCCTGGCTGACACAGGGAACAGGAACAACGCCCAGCCTCCGCTGGTCGTTTTCCACCGAAGCGCCACTCCTGGCGCTCGACCTGGCACGTGAAACCGGAGAAATACTGGCCGCCGATATTTCCGGCGGCCTTTATTTATTGGATCGGCAGGGACAGTTCCTGCATCTGAATCGCGGGATCAAGGATGTGCAGCTGGTGCACTGGAGCGATCACGGGAAACGGGGCGCGGCGATCTATTCCGACAACAATATCTGTTGTTTCGACCGCGACCTGAATGTAATCTGGGCCATCTCCTTCTCCGTTGAGTGCCTGGCGATCGCCATGGATTCGTACGGCGACTATGTTGCCGTCAGCCTGGCGAGCGGAAAAACGATCCTGATTGATTCTCAGAAAAAGAAGGTCGCCAGCTTTGAGACCATGAAACCGCTGAGTTACCTCGAATTTCAGATGACCGAGCCCCGGTTGCTCGGTGCTGCTGAAAATGGTCTCGTCTGCTGTCACGATCTGGACGGCAACTGCATCTGGAACGAGAAGCACTGGTCGAACTGTGGCGGGCTGGCGATGTCGGGAGACGGCAAGCGGATTTACCTGGCCGGATTTAATTACGGTATTCTGATTTTCGACCATGAGGGAGATTCGGCGGGAACACTGGTATTTGAGGGAACGCCGAAGGTCCTCGCCTGTGATTTTAACGGCAACCGGATTGTGACCGCGACGATCGAGCAGGAGCTGTACTGGCTCAACCAGGAGGGCAAACTGCTCTGGGGGGGCATGATTCCGGATGAGGCCATCGAGGTGGCCTGCGACCCCTTCGGGTTGTGGTGCGTCTGTGGAACAAAGTCGGGCCTGGTGCAGTGCCTGGACTGGACCGATTCGATTTGAGAGAGGTCCGGGGAGAAACGGGGACCTGTGGTGATGTGCACTGCCCTGTATTATTGGTCAGGAATGCAGAAAACCGCGAGGGTCTATTTTGACTCTCCCCATCCAAATGCTTATGATATAAGATCTTCCAGCAGCATTTAATTTGCGTCACACTTTCAGTTCCTGTTGATTCAAACAACCGGGCGCACACGGGCAATGCGTTTTTAAATCGGGCGAAACAGACATTTCTGGGGCAGGCGATGGCCAAGCGGAATAAAGACACTCCTGAAAAGAAAAAGCGCCAGTCTGCACGCGTGCCCAAAATGGAATCACTGGGAAAATACCAGATCGAAAAAGAGATTGGTGCCGGCGGGATGGGAGCGGTCTTCCTGGCCAAAGACACGACACTGAACCGTCTGGCGGCGCTGAAAATACTACCCCGCGACAAGGCGGAAAACCCGGTCCTGGTAAAACGTTTCAAAGCCGAAGGTCAGGCAGCCGCCCATCTGAGGCATGAGAATATCGTCTCGGTCTACGATGCGGGAGAAGAAGACGGGTATCTCTACATCGCGCTGGAGTATGTCGAGGGGACCGACCTGCACAACCTGATCGGGAAACGGAACCGGATTCCGGTCCGGCGTTCGCTGGAGATCATCACCCAGGTGACCGAAGCGCTGGCGCATGCCTATCAGCAGGGCATCGTGCACCGGGATATCAAGCCGGCGAATATCCTGATCCGCCAGGATGGCGTGGTGAAGCTGACCGACCTGGGACTGGCCCGGTCGATCGACGACAATACCGAAACGAGTATCACCCGGGCCGGGACGACGGTGGGAACCGTCGACTACATGGCACCGGAGCAGGCGCGGGACAGTAAGGCGGCCGACATCCGCAGCGATATCTATTCACTGGGCTGCACCTGGTATCACATGCTGACCGGGCGGGCGCCCTTCTCTGAAGGGAGTCTGACGAACAAGCTGGCCGCGCATGCAACCACTCCCCCGCCCGACCCGCGGGAGTTGAACGAACGCGTGCCCGAAGGGATCGTGGCGATCATTCACCGAATGATGGCCAAGTCGAAGAATGACCGTTACCAGACTCCGGAAGAGCTGCTGGAAGATCTGAAGAATCCGAACCTGAAGCGTTCGAACGTGGATAACAATGTGCTGGAAGCGCTGGCCAGCGATGAGTCGGACAGTGAGCAACCCACGCGCGAAGTCGATGTCCTGCCCCCGGCTGAGAGCAGTGACTTTCAGATCAATCAGTTCATTCCCGATTACAGCAGTCCCGCTGAAGAGGACGAAGACCATTCAGCGGAAGATGGTGGTAACCGTCTCAGTACCAGTTTCGATCTGCAGCAACTGGCGGGAGAAGTGGAACTGGAGTCCGATGTGACGGTGCCGGGGCTCCAACGTCCAGCGAAGTCCACCCCCGACAAAAAGAGCGCCAGGTCAAAGTCGGGGCCACAAAAAACGGTGGATCGTACGCGAACCCGCAGGCCGGCTCAGGAACCTGAGGAAGAAGAGGGTTCCGTTATTTCCGATTCCGCGATGAAGACCCGGCAGGCAGGTCGCTCCCGGAAGTCGGAGCCTGAATCATCGCAGGTCAAGCGCAGCAAGCCGGCGTCATCCTCACCCTCTTCGAAAGGCAAAAAACAGACAAAGCCAGAACCGGCCCGACGCACTGCAAAACGGAAATCGGTTCGGGAGACTTCTCCCGTCATGGAGTCGGAATCGTCCGCTTCCGAGAGCCAGATCTCTCTCGATTACAGGCAGATCGGACTCGTGCTGGGGGGCTTACTGCTGTTGATCCTGTTGATCTGGTGGGGGATCAGCAGCATGGGATCCGGAGGGGGACAACCCCAGGGACCGGGCAGTAATCCATTTGATCCCAATGCCGAGAGTCAGCCGGTTGGTGGAAACGAACCGGTGGCCGCTGCTGATCCGAAAGGTTCAGATTCAGAACCGGAAATGGAGACGGCTGAGACTAAAGCCGAGGTCACAGAAGCGCCTGAAAAACAGGTGAAACCCAAAGCCTCTTCGAAGTGGGGAGACGTCTCCGTGCGGGGGCAGGAGCAGCAGTATCTGCCCGCATGGGGGAACGGTTTTTCGACACTGACAGGCCCCAAAGCCAGCGGTCTGGAATCCCGTCTGCCTTTACTCAAGGTCGCGCGGGGGGCAGCATCAGAGGGAATCTGGGGGAGCCTGGACGAGGCGCTCGAAGAAGTGTCTTCCCGGGGAGCGGTGATTCGCCTGTACGGCGAGGGACCGTTCCAGTTGAGCCCGCAGCGACTCAATGGGATTCCGCAGCTGATTATTATGGCCGCGGATTCGGGACAGAAGAAGCCGACGGTGATTCTGATTGCGGAGAGCGGGTCTGAGCCGGAAGCGATTACCGATTACTTTACATTTTCAAAAGGCCTGTTGCGTCTGCAGGGGATTCATTTCCTGTGTGATGCCAGTCGTCTCTCGGGCAGTGGTGAGTGTAATCTGCTGGCCTTGCAGCAGAGTGACCTGACGTTTCAGGAGTGTTCTTTTTCCCTGACTGGGAACAGTCAGCGTCATTTGCGGTTGATCAATTCAACCGGACCACCGCGGACGGATACTGAGCGTCCGGAGGGGGAGTCGCGAATCCTGCTGGAAAATTCGGTGATCACCGGCCAGCAGATGGAAGTCCTGCACGTCGATCAGCCCTACTCCGATGTAATGATCTCCAACTGTTACCTGTCCGTCACCGGCGCTCCCTGTCTGGAACTGGCCGGTTTGAATCCCAATCTGGATACGAGTTCCCTGTTACAAGTACGTGAGGTGCCCCGCGCGCTGCGTGTGTTTTCCAGCACGCTGGTTTCAGATCAGTCCATCTTCAAGCTCACCGGGCCACTGCAGAAACAGGATAATTCCGCTGCGGAGAAAACGGAGGGCATCAAGACGCAGACCGACCTGATTGTGATCAACTCCGTACTGGTGGGGGATCCGAAAGCAAAACAGGCTGCGATGCTGACACTGGTCGACTGGCCTCAGGATAAACTGCGTCAGCAGAGTAAGAGCCGGTTTGAAGATCTGAATCTTCAGCTGGAAAGTGCCATGTTCTGGGGCTGGCCTTTGTATTTAAAATCGACCGAGCCGGGAAACCCGCAGAGTGTCTTCGAGGTCGATGCCCATCGGACCTGGCAGCAGAGCTGGGGGAAACCGGTCGCGGTCGAAGCTTTCGATGCTGATCTCCCCTCGAAATATGCAGCCCTGCGTACGCCTGCTTTTGACAGGAAGCTGCTTGATTTTTCCAAAGTGAAAAGCGTCCACCAGGTTTCTACCGGCGGGATTGTCCCCGGCTGTGATCCCCAGCGGCTGTCGACGCTCTCTGCAGGACAGCAGGAGCGGATTCAGGCGTATGTGAATCAGCCCCGGATTGGACCTTCAATCGCGAGTCAGTTTAAGCAGGCCAAAACGGTTTCGTTTGACATGTCGAAAGGCAATCTGAATGATTTCCTCAATAGCTCTGCTGTATCCGGTCCGACCCGGGTCAACGTGACCGGACAGGGGGTCTGTTACACGGCACCGCTGGAACTGGAAAATAAACAGGTACGCCTGAATTTTGCTTCCCCTTCCGATGGCACACCGTTGATCGTAGAGCTGAAGCTGCTGCCTTCTGCCGTGAAATCGCGGAATCGGGGTACCGGGGTGAATTCCTTCATTGCTCTGAAGAATTCCACACTGGCAATCGAAGGCGGAAAATTTCGTATTGCGGCGGACCGCAAGGGAGTCGTGCCGCGGCATTTTGTGTCGCTGCAGAACAGTCAACTGGCGCTGGAAGATTCCGCACTGGATGCGATGCTGCTGAATGACAAACGCTTTCAGTCTGTTGTGCAGGTGAAGGCGGGAGCAGCCGGCAAACCAAATCAGGTGCTGCTGGAGCGGACCTATCTGTCCGCCTCGGGAACGGTAGTGGATTCAGAGGCGACGCAGCTGGATCTGGATGTGAATCAAAGCCTGTTGTTGAGCCTGAATGATCTGTTTTCGTTGTCTGTTAAACCGTCGACCCGCGCGAACGTGCGTGTTTCTCTCAACCAGAGCACGCTGGCACCCCGGGAATCGGTCTTCGCCTTCCGGCAGGCGGGCGGCAAAGGGCAGACGGGGGATTCCGCGGCCCGGATTTTTGCAGAAGAATGTCTGTTTCTCCCTTCACCGGCAGTCTCGGGGAATCGTTCTGAATTTTCAACCACCGCTTCCCTGCTCCGTCTGCCAGAGAATCTGCAGAGTCAGAAACTGGTGGAGTGGTGGGGATCTGCGAATGGCTATATGGTCGAACGACTGAAGGCGCTGGGGGATTCCGGTTCGTTGTCGGGCGGAGAATTTGAACAGACCCTGTCTCGACTGTTCGGGAACCTGGCAGAGCAGCATTCGCTAACGATACCAGGGGGGATTCTATTGCAGGACCAGAAACTGCCGCCGCTCGTGAAAATTCAGCCGACGCACTTTAAACTGCTCCCCGCCTGTAAAGCGGCCACCTGGACTGATCTGAAACAGCCGCTGGGGGCAGATCCGGTGGCGCTGCAGGCCATGATCGAAGGGAAACCTGAGGATCGGGAAAAGGCAGCGCGGAAAAGACGGTCATTCTGACCCGTCCTCTCAGAGATTGGAGAGTGTGGCCTGGGGATGATCTTCATCCAGGCGTGGCACGGTGAGCGTGAAACGAGAGCCCTTGCCTGCTTCACTCTCGATGCTGATTTCCCCACCATGTTCGCGGATGATTTTCTGGCTGACTGCCAGTCCAATGCCGGTCCCGCGGGCGCCCTTGGTCGATTCAAACAGGTTGAAAATCTTGCTGATCTGGTCCTCGGGGATACCGGGGCCATTGTCGGAAACCATGATCAGGATCTGGTCCGGCTTGGCCAGATACCGCGTTTCCAGCAGGACAATCCCCTGCTCCAGCCCTTCGACGGCGTCGATGGCGTTGATCACAATATTCAGGATCGCCCGGTGGATGCCTTCGTGGTCGAAGACCGATTCCGGCAGATCCGGGTCGGGTTCGCATTTCAACTGCACCCCGCACTCTTCAGCGCGGGCCTGCATCAGTTCATAGACGTCCTTGACCGGCGTGTTGATGGAACCGGCCTCCAGGGCGGGCTTGCGCTCGGTGCTGAAGGTCAGCATGTCCATCACCAGGTGATAGATCTTATTCTGATTTTTCTCGACGATGTTCCAGCCTTTGCGGACCAGATCTTCTTCGGACTTGTTCAGACCCATGTCGATCAGGTAGCTGCCCCCGCGAACGCCCTGCAGGATGTTTTTGATATGGTGGCTCAAAGTGGCGATGGTCTGCCCCATGGCGGCAAAGCGTTCGGCTTTCAACATCGCATTCTGGAAGCGGTAGTTTTCAATGGCCAGTGCCGACTGGCGGCCAATGGCAACGAGCAGCCGCAGATGCTCTTCGCTGAATTTTTCCACGGCACCGTTTTTGAGGAGCATCTCGGGATGCGAAGTGGTGGTGTCGACATAGATCACGCCCATCAGCTCGTGGCGGCCCTGCATGGGAACGCACATTGCTTCCCGGATACCCGCCTGCAGAATACTGCGGCCCCCTTCGAACCGCTGATCGCGCTGGGCATCTGAGGTGCGGACCCCCTGTTTTTTGTTGAGGACGTAGTCGACGATACTGTGGGAAACCGGCATGCGGGCACCGGACTTCTTCTCGGCCCGGCTGCTGAAAATCTGGGGCTGGATTTCACCGGTATGGGGATCGGTAATCAGCATACAGCCGCGGTCGGCGCCCACCGTGTTGATGGTCAGGTCGAGAATGCGTTTGAGCAGCTCTTCCTGGGAAATCGTCGGACTGACTGCCGCTTCGGTGATTCGATACAGGGCCTGCAGATCGTT
Source organism: Gimesia panareensis (assembly GCF_007748155.1). Taxonomy (GTDB): domain Bacteria; phylum Planctomycetota; class Planctomycetia; order Planctomycetales; family Planctomycetaceae; genus Gimesia; species Gimesia panareensis. The sequence goes on along the minus strand of NZ_CP037421.1, from coordinate 2,874,020 downwards.
CTGGACTTCCTGCTGCTGAATGATGCCCGACACATCTGCTGTATCCAGCACGACGGAGTCAAACTCGTGATTCACCTCATGTGTGATGCTGGACTGGTTCGGATCCTCGCTGCTGATCAGGTCGATCTTTTCCGCCATGTAGCGGGAATCTTCGTCGATGGCCTGGCTGGAAAACAGCAGCAGACTGCGGCCAATCTGGATGTGATCACCGTTACTGAGCCGTGTGGACTGGATCTGGGTTCCGTTGACCATCGTGCCATTGGAACTGTTCTGGTCGGTGATGATGTAGGAGCCATTCTTATATGTGATCATGGCATGCTGGCGGGAGGCTTCCGTATCCAGAATCCGGATCTCGTTTCTGACCCCTCTGCCGACGCCCGCCGGTTCGGTTCCCAGCTGGAAACGGGTCCCCAGGTCAACGCCCTGGATCACCAGCAACGTTGCTTTCCCCGTTTCTTGTGTGTTTTCTATCAGCCTTTTCATTGTATCTGATTCTCAGTCGATGACTGGACCTGCTCACTCAGGTAAACGGACTCTGCACCGAATGCCTGCATCCTCAGTGGTGAAACGTCGATTCCATTTGCAGTTTGATTCAGTATGGGAGCGATCGGAAAACGGTTTCGTTTGCCTGTGTCCCCCTGGAAGGGAAATCTGTTTCAGAAAAGTCCCTATGCAGAATCATATCCCAACCGGGAGCGCTGTTCAAATCCCAACTTCTGTTTCGCGTGAGATCGGCAGTGAGAAACTGGGGTCTACTGGAGCGACCGGGGCTGGTTCAGCAGACTTTCGATTGAGTCAATCAGTTCAGCGTATTGAAATGGCTGCACGAGAAAGCGTGTGGATGGCTCTGCCTGATTGGTAGAAGGCACTTTCACTGAACCGATGACGACTTTGGGGATTTCGTCCCAGCCAGGCTGGTCTTTGGAAGAGGCTGCTAAATCATCGTCATGCAGGACGACGATACTGGGCAGATCCTGCTCTGCGATCAGATTGCCGGTCTGCGGTTTGCGGATGCGATTGACGCGGCATCCCTGGGGCTCCAGGACCGCTTTGAGGACTTCTTCTGTTTCGTGCAGTCCATCCAGGACGACAACATGCTGACCATTTACCACTTGAGGGTTCCTTCCCATGACCACGGTAAGCCTGATGAACTTACTAAATCCATTTCGTCAATCAGGCAGGTCGGAAAGATAGCCAGTTCTAAATCTTGTGTCAAAATCAGTTACGAGAACTGAAATTGCGATTTTGGAATTATGTAAACTTTACAACCGGCGGGTGGCGGTTCGATGCTTGCCTGTTTTACCAGGCGCTCGGAGCCGGGAAGTTTTCGTTGTACAGAGGTTCCTGGTTGATGTAATTGTCTTCCCGTCTCAAACTGTCCAGTTGCAGCTGACGTTGTTCGTTCCTCAGGTCCTCGCTGGAGATACGGTCTCTGATTTCGGCCAGCGGTGCGACGTATTTCGGCTGTTTGACTTTGACATCGGTGGGATAGAACACGCCCCGCTCCTCTGGAACAGCGGTGGCAGCAGACCCGGCTGCGGAAGCGACCGCGGTTTCCGGATAGATGCGTTTGTGATAGGTGCTGCTGAATCCGGCGGGCTGGTGATAGTCGGGAATGGTTCGGCAGCCGACCTGCAGACAGGCCAGCCCGAGCAGAATCAGAATGTATCTGCTGTGATGCAGCACCGAAATCCCTTTCGACCAATAGGAAAAGCGGTCCTCAGAGAGAGGACCGCTTTCGTAATATCGGCAATTCAGGGGAAACCTGTCGATTAAAAATCAGACAAATCCCGGAACCGGTGCTTAACCTTTGGCGGCAGCGTATCGCTTGGCGACTTCATCCCAGTTAATCACATTGAAAAATGCGGAGATGTAGTCAGGACGCTTGTTCTGGTAGTTTAGGTAGTATGCGTGTTCCCAGACGTCCAGTCCCAGAATCGGGGTGCGACCTTCGGAGAGCGGAGTGTCCTGGTTGGGAGTGCTTTCGACAACCAGCTTGCCACCGTCAACAGAGAGCCAGGCCCAGCCACTGCCGAAGCGGGTGGCAGCAGCGTTGGCGAACTGTTCCTTGAATGCATCAAAGCTGCCGAAGGTGGAGTTGATGTCATCGCCGAGGTCACCACTGGGGGTTCCACCGCCACTGGGAGACATGACGGTCCAGAACAGGCTGTGGTTAGCGTGTCCGCCGCCGTTGTTACGGATGGCAGTGCGAATGCCTTCCGGAACCGCGCTCAGGTCGCTCATCAGGTCTTCGATGGACTTTGCAGCCAGATCGCTGTGCCCTTCCAGGGCTGCGTTGGCTTTGGAAATGTAAGCCTGGTGATGCTTGGTGTGATGGATTTCCATCGTGCGGGCATCGATGTGAGGCTCCAGTGCATCGTAGGCATAGGGCAGGTCAGGAAGTGAGTAAGACATACGACAAACTCCTTTGTGTTTCGGTGTAAGTAGTCTAGAGTTGTAAGTGACTTTACGTATATTGCCCGGCGTATCAAATCCAGAGGATCAGAAGAGATAGACCGGATTCGTGTGCAAATACATCCTTCCCCTCCATTGTAGAGGATTATCAGATTCTCACAACCAACAGGTCGTTAAGTTTTCACATTGTTGCCTGCTGCTGACTCTGAGTGGTCCTGCATAGTTGACCTTTAACTGGTGAGTTCTACAATGAAACCGTGCCCAGTAAAATTCGACAGAATTCTCCGGATTTGTAAAGGATCTGATTATGCACAGGAAAGCTCTGGTTGCTTTACCGGTATTTAATGAAGAACGACATGTGATCGAGGTTTTGACCGAAGTCCGCAAGTACGCCGAGGCGATTCTGGTCGTCGACGATGGTTCTTCGGATCGGACGCCGGAACTGTTGAAAGAAGTGTCGGGCATCGAAGTCCTCACGCATCCGGAAAATCGGGGATATGGTGCCGCTTTAAAAAGTGCCTTCGATTATGCCGTGGCGCACCAGGCTGAATATGACGTACTGGTGACGATTGACTGTGATGGTCAGCACGAGCCGACCCTGCTTCCGAATCTCGTGCGTCAGATGCGGGAACGGCCCGCCGATGATCCGATTGATATGCTTTCCGGCAGTCGTTACCTGAAGCAGTTTGACGGTGCCAGCATTCCCCCCGAAGACCGCCGTCAGATCAACGTCGCTGTGACAAAGCGGATCAACGAGCAACTGGGGTTCGAACTGACTGATGCCTTTTGCGGTCTGAAAGCGTACCGCGTGGAAGCCCTGGCGAAATTCAACGTGACCGACCTGGGGTATGCAATGCCGCTGCAGTTGTGGGTGCAGGCGGCTGCAGAGGGGATGAAGATCGTCGAGTTCCCGGTGCCGCTGGTTTACCTGGAAGAAGAACGCAGCTTCGGCGGCTCGCTCGATGATGCGATCAAACGCAAAGCCTACTACGATGAAGTGCTCGATCGGGAGATGCAGGCAGCCGGCCTGACCTGCTGTGCCTCTGAGTGTTGTAACGATCGTACCGATTCTTACTGCGACTGATCTGCCGGCAATTCCGCTCAGATCAGTCTGCTTAGATGCATCACCTGTTTTCCCTCTGAATTCGATTCAAAAGGACTCGACAATCCGTTGTGAACCGTTCAAACTGGAAGACGCTCAACCATACCGCTCCGGCGGATATTTTGTTATGATGGGGCCGTTGCTTTCAGCAAGTGCTCGCGCACGGTTGGAACAGTCTGACGGTTTCTCTCGCCTGCCCGTACCTGATTTTGATCCATTCCGCACTCCATTAAAGCGTTGAAATGTCATCAGTGACTCAATTTCCCTGTCAGAATCCTGAATCCCGATTTGCCTCCCCTGCCGCAGCGGTTCCGGAGCCGGTCTGGGAAAAACAGGATCTGCGCGTGCCCCGCTACGACGATGTGGTCTTTTCCCGCCCCGATCTCTCGCAGATCATCGGCGATGCCGAAGAGAATCGTCGTATGTTTGACGCCTGTTCGCGGGAACGCAGCGGAAAGATCATTTCCTGTCTGCGGAGCTGGGCCCGCAAAGCGGTGTTGGAAGAGGCAGCTCGCTACACAGCTGAGCTGACGGGAAACGCTGTTGAACTGCCTGCGGATCTTGACGAACGCCTGCTGTATATCTCAGGGCATCAGCCTGCCCTGTTCCATCCCGGCGTCTGGGTGAAGAATCTGCTGGTCGGAAAAGTCGCCCGCCAGACCGCGGGGCTCAGCCTGAATCTGATTGTCGACAATGATCTGGTCAGCACGACTTCGATTCGCGTCCCCCAGGGAACCCGATCTGCTCCCGAATTGACTGAGATCCCCTTCGACGAAACCATCGAGAAAAAGCCCTGGGAAGAGACCACGATTCAGAACCGGGAACTGTTCCGTTCATTTGAAAAGCGTGTCACCGAAGCACTGGAGCAGTGGCCCGATCTGGGAACGCCCCTGCTCAAGCAGGTCTGGCCGGCTGCGGTTGCCCAGATGGAGGTTTCCGATCGCCTGGCCGACTGTCTGTCAGCGGCCCGTCACGAGATGGAATCACAGTGGGGCGTGGAAAATCTGGAACTGCCGATCAGTCGCATGTGCCAGACGGGACCGTTTCTCTGGTTCGCCTGTTATCTGTTTCAGAATGCGAGTGCGTTTCGTCAGATTCACAATGAAGTGCTGGGTGAATATCGCAAGGTCAACCGGGTCCGCAGTAAAACACATCCGGTGCCCGAACTCTCCGAGTCAGAGGGCTGGGTCGAAACGCCGTTCTGGGTCTGGCAGGCTGGTGCGACACGCAGACACCAGTTACTCGTCAAGCGAGAAGCAGAACAGGTTCTGCTGTCTGATGGGACGCGTGAAATTGCCCGGTTGCCGCTGCAGGAACAGTGTGATCTGTCGGCTGCCATCGAAGTCTTGAAACAACTGCCCGCCCAGGGCATTCGCCTGCGAACACGGGCATTGACCACGACCCTGTTTGCCCGGCTGTTTCTGGGCGACCTGTTTGTGCATGGGATTGGCGGTGCCAAGTATGATGAAATGACCGATCGGATTTTTACCCGGTTTTTCCATCTGACCCCTCCGCGGTATCTGACACTGTCTGCCACCCGGTATCTGCCGTTCTGTGAAGCCTTTGATGTGCAGCAGTGCGATGAAACCTGTCTGAGGCATATTCTGCGGGACCTGGATTTTAATTCAGACCGGCATCTGAATCCGGAACAGCGTGAGGCAGCGGCTTCGCTGCTCGAACGGAAGGAAGCCCTGATTCGTGAACAGCAGGCTGCCCCGGACCCGGAACAGAGTCCAGCTGCCCGCAGGCGAAACAACCGGCATCGCTTCCGCGAATTACGCGATGTGGATGCCGAACTGGCTGAAATGACCACGCAACTGCGCCGGCAGGTCGAAGAAGATCTGGCCGCGATCCAGAAACAGCGGCAGGCCAACCAGGTCATTCAGAGCCGCGAGCTTTCGTTTGTGCTCTACCCCGAAACAACGTTGAAGTCGCTATTCGACAAGCTGGTGGTTGAGTAACAGCGACGCCTGTCGCTGGCACAATTCCCCAGGGCGAGTCTCTTAATTCGAACGGACCATACCAATGGCCGCCCAACCGGGGCCAGGTAGCGTTTCTTAATTCGGATGTGATATACCAAAGTCGTTTCAACCGGGGCTAACGCCCTGCGGCTAATTAGTCTTTTCTGTTGTCATTGTTCCTGAAAACAAGGGCAACGATACAGCATCGGACGCTGTTCATTCTCAACTGGGTAAAGTAAAGTCCTCTGAGTCACTCTCAGTGCTATTTAATGAACGTTACCCGCCTCCCCCTGTTACTCCCCTGCTTTGCGAATCCGCTCAAACAGGAACTGATGTCGGGCATTGAACAGCCGGCGGTATCCCAGCAGCACGGAAATGACCGTGCCGAGCGCGGTGCCGGATGCGATCAGAAACATGATCACGATCTGATATTTGACCGACTCCAGCGGACTGGCACCGGCGAGGATCTGACCGGTCATCATACCGGGCAGCGAGACCAGTCCGACGACCATCATGGAATTGATGATCGGTGTCATGCCGGCCCGGACCGCGTTCTGCAGCGCTTCGCGGGCGGCTTCATTGCGGGTGGCTCCCAGTGTCAGCTTCAGTTCCACCTCGGCCCGGCGGAGGACCAGTTCTTCACTGAGGCGATCGAGTCCCAGCGAGATGCCGTTCAGCGTGTTCCCCAGAATCATCCCCAGTAACGGGATCAGGTATTGGGCCGGATTATTCGACCAGCTGTGGGGAGGGATGACGACGGTGAGTGCAAAGCCGGTGACCAGCCAGGAACTGACGAAGACAGCCACGGTACTGTTGAGCCAGATGCCGGGATAGCGGCGCTGGGAGCGCTGGACCGCGGTCAGTCCCGCGATGAGCGTCATGGTAAACATCAGCGCGCCAATCACGGACCACCAGGAAAGCTGGAAGATCCAGTCCAGGACCAGACCGATCAACAGCAACTGGATGACCGTACGAATGGAAGCGAGCAGCAGCCGCTTCTCCATATCCAACTTGAGCCAGACAGAGATGATGCCGTTGACCAGCACCAGAGTGGTGGCGAGTACCAGATTGAGTGTCGTTAAGTCATACATGCAATTGGCCTGAAGCGAGGTCGTGTTTCTTAATTCGGATGGTATTTACCAAAGTCGTTTCAACCGGGGCTAACGCCCTGCGGCTAATTTTGCTTTTCTGCTGTTGAAGTCCTGAAAACAAGAGTAAGAGCATACCCTCGGCCACGGTGAATACTTACATAGCTAACGCTGTCGACCTCATGGTCACGCTGAAAACTATTAAATAAACGCTACCTGGTGCCGTAAACGGGGCAACGGCAACCTGGAACGATTGACGTTCCGGTATTCTACCGCGGGATTCTTCATTTTTTTATCCTAGGAGCTTAACCGGATCTTTAATTTACGTGTTTTCGAGGTTTTTGTGAATTCGCAATACCTTAACTTTCCATTCATCAGCAGCGAATAATTATCTGGTAGTATCCCGCGTCATAATGAAATCAGAAACAGAAGAAATGCACACAGCCGGAGTTGTGCCAGGCATGCAGGGCATGCGTTTTCGCGGAGCAATGTCATTAAGGAGGATGATATGATCGTGTCCGAGGAGCGGGAATCCACAACGGCTGGGCGGGAGATTCGAACGATTTTTGTCAGTGATGTGCATCTGGGATGCATGCACTCGCGGGCAGAGGAATTTCTGGCATTTCTCAAGGCACACAATCCCGAGTCCCTGTATCTGGTGGGGGATTTGATCGACGGCTGGAAGCTTCGCAAGAAATGGCGCTGGCCGGAAAGCTACAATGCGATTCTCGATCGCGTGGAAGAGCTGAGTGCGGCCGGAACCGAAGTTTTCTATACGCCCGGAAATCATGATAATTTCCTGCGTGATTTCGGCAAGCGGTTCGGCTTTGTGACGCTCTCTGATGAGTTCGTGCATGTCACTGCCGACGGGCGACGCTTCCTGATTATTCACGGTGATCAGTTCGATAAGTTCGAGACGGGGGCCCAGTGGCTTTCCGTGCTGGGCTCGTTTGCCTATGACGTGCTGCTGTCGGCCAACACTCTGTTTAATCGACTGTTTCGACGCAAGGGGGAGGCTAAGTTCGCGCTCTCGTCAGCGATCAAATCGCGGGTCAAACAGCTGATGCGGTTCATCAGCGACTTCGAAGAAAAACTGGCCAGCCATGCCCGCAAGCGATTGTGTGAAGGCATTATCTGCGGGCACATTCATGCCCCGAATATTCTCGATATTGACGGGGTTAACTACTGCAACACCGGGGACTGGGTAGAGCACTGCACGGCCCTGATTGAATACAGTGACGGTGCGATGGAGATTGTCTACTACGACCAGAATATCGCACCGGTCAAAAAGCCAATTGTGAAAACCAGGGCCGCGGATCAGAATGTGATTCCGCAGGTCGAGGCCGAAATGTCAGGCCTGCTAAGCCGGTTCTGGAAACGTTGTCATTCACTCGGACTGATCAGACGCTGATCTATCTTGTTGATCAGACGCTGATCAGTCTTTTTTTATTGTCCAGTGGGAGCAGATTCCATGATTGCAGAACGAATCAGTCGTAAGAGTTTTCAGTGGGTTCACCAGGGAAACCTGGTTTATAACACATGTTGGGAGGACCCCCGCCTGGATCGCGAAGCGTTACAGCTGGGACCGGACGACGAAGTGCTGGTGATCACTTCTGCAGGCTGCAATGCACTGGATTATCTGCTGGATGAGCCGCGGCAGGTGCACGCCGTCGATATGAACCCCAAGCAGAACGCGTTGCTGGAACTGAAACTGGCGGCGATTCGCAACCTGGAATTCGAAGACTTCTTTGATCTGTTCGGGCGAGGTCATTCCGCACGCTGGGAGCACCTCTACGGGCAGAAACTGCGGTGTGAGCTGTCTGTGCTCACGCGGAAGTACTGGGATCGGCATGGCGATTTCTTTTCCAATGAGGGGAAACGTCCCAGCTTTTATTTCCGCGGTTCTTCCGGGCTGTTCGCCTGGATGGTGAATGGTTATATCGATCGGGTGGCGAAGATCCGGGAGGATATCAACTCCCTGCTGGCCGCTCAGGATATTGATGAGCAGACTTCGATTTACCAGGCCCGGAATCTGAATGAGCAATTATGGACACGGATGATTAAATGGTGGATGCGACGGGATCTGACATTGTCGATGCTGGGCGTACCCCGGGCGCAACGGACACAGATCGATCAGGGGTATCCGGGGGGCATCGTGCAGTTTGTGATCGACCGGATTGAAACGGTCTTCACCAATCGATCCCTGCAGGACAATTATTTCTGGCGCGTCTATCTGACGGGCAGCTATGAACCCGACTGCTGTCCGGAATATCTCAAACCGGAAAATTTTGAGCGGCTCAAAGGTGGACTTGTCGATCGGATCAGCGTGAATACGAATACCGTCGAAGGCTTTCTCCAGCAGCATCCGGGTACGATCTCCCGCTATGTTCTGCTGGATCACATGGACTGGATGGCCGGGGCACAACCCCAACTGCTGCAGAGTGAGTGGCAGGCGATTGTGGATCGGGCGGCAGAACAGACGCGGATTATCTGGCGGAGTGCGGGTATGGAAGTCGATTTTATCGATCCACTGCAGGTGCAGCATCGGGGGCAGACTACGCGAGTCGGCGAATTGCTGAGCTATCAGAATCAGCTGGCAGACGAACTGCATCAGCGGGATCGTGTGAATACGTATGGCAGTTTCTATATCGCGGACCTGCAGGTCTGAGATGTTGAAGCAGATAATGCTCTTTCAGAAAGGAATCGCCCGATGAGCTATCTGAGTACGCGCTGGAATGATGTCCGGACGCTATGGCATCTGCTGGCCTCCCGGATCGAGGGGCAGACCCACGCGGAGCGGCTGGATTCATTCTACTCCGGTCAGGCGGCAGGTTACGATCAGTTCCGCCGAAAACTGCTGCATGGTCGCTGTGAACTGTTTGAAAGTCTGCCTGCTCCCGAGAACGGCGTCTGGGTCGATCTGGGAGCCGGGACCGGCGAGAACGCGGAACTCTGGGGGCCGCGACTGCAGGAGTTTCGCCAGGTGTATCTGGTCGATCTGTGTCAGCCGCTGCTGGATGTCTGTCAGCAGCGGATTTTGGAGCGCGGCTGGCAACAGGTGTCTGCGGTCTGCGCCGATGCGACCCGGTTTTCGCCGCCGGAAGCGGAGGTGGACCTGGTGACGTTTTCGTATTCCCTGACGATGATCCCTGACTGGTTTCAGGCGGTGAATCGGGCGTGGGAGCTGCTGCGACCGGGAGGGACGCTGGGGATCGTCGATTTTTATGTGTCGCGAAAATACCCTGCGGAAGCATTGCGGCGGCACAGCTGGTTTCAACGCCACTTCTGGCCGACCTGGTTCGCGGGCGACAATGTATTTCTCAACCCGGATCATCTGCCTTACCTGCTCGATCGGTTTGAAGTGGTGTCGCTCAAGGAATGCCAGGGAAGTCTGCCGTTTGTGCCTGTGTTGAAGGTCCCCTATTACAGTCTGATCGCACGCAAGCCGGCCTGAGACTTGCGCAGCGGGTGGGCAGCTGGATGAATCGGAAATCCTGACCGATCCGTGTTCCGCTGCTCTCTGCACTCCGGTCGTTTTATGTTATGATGCGCGCTGTGTTTCTGTTATGAATCAGAGTGCCTACAGGATGTCGCCCGGATGTTGATCGAATCGCTGCAGAATCCCTCGCTGTATGAGCATGAGGTAGAGGAGTTCCAGGTACTGGAGACCCATATTTCCTGGGTGCTGCTGACGGGACCTTACGCTTACAAACTCAAAAAGCCGGTCGATCTGGGGTTTGTCAATTTCACGACCCTGGAACTGCGGGAGCGGTACTGTCACGAGGAAATTCGCCTGAATCGTCGCCTGGCTCCCGATCTGTATCTCAAGGTGATTCCGATCACTGGAATCGAAGAAGCACCCGAACTGGATGGCACCGGGGAGATTATCGATTACGCGGTGCAGATGGTGCAATTCTCCCAGGAGAGCCTCTTGAGTAAAGCGATCGCGGAAGATCGACTGACGGCAGAGCACATCGATCAGCTGGCAGAGGAAGTGGCTGAGTTTCATGCCCGGATTGCTGTGGCTGGCAGCGATCAACCATACGGGACGCCGGAAAAGGTGATGGCACCCGTGAAAGAAAATTTCCGCCACCTGGATGAGCTGTATGCAGGTGACGGCGATGTTGTTGAGATGGTGGAACAGATTCGCGCCGAGAACGAGCGCTGGCATCGGTCGGCGGAAGGAATTCTGGCGGAACGCAAGTCGCAGGGCTTTATCCGGGAATGTCATGGCGATATGCATCTGGGAAACATGATCCTCAGCGAACGTGGCGTGACGATTTTTGACTGTCTGGAGTTTAACGCCGACCTGCGGTGGACCGATGTGATGAGCGAAGTGGCGTTCGTCGTGATGGATCTCTCTGACCGGGGGCGGCCCGACTTCGCGATGCGGTTCCTGAACCGTTACCTGGAATTGACGGGGGACTATGCCGGGGTTCCCCTGCTGCGGTTTTATCTCTCCTACCGGGCGATGGTCCGCGCCAAAGTGGCGGCCCTGCGGCTCAGTCAGCATGAGTTCTCCCCGGCCGAGACGGAGCAGATTCGGGAGGAGTTCTGGTCTTATCTGCAGCTGGCGAAGCAGTATGCTACGAAAACGGAGCCGACGCTGATTTTGACACACGGCGTGTCCGGCAGTGGGAAATCATATGGCACCGGTCTGCTGCTGGAAGGCATGGAAGCGATCCGTGTGCGATCAGACGTGGAACGGAAGCGGTTGCAGGCAGAGCGGGAGATTCCTGATGAGCGGCTCTATACTTCTGAAGTGACCGAGCAGACCTATCAGCGGCTGGTGGAGCTGGCGCAAACGATTCTGCAGGCAGGCTGGACTGCGATTGTGGATGCGACCACGCTTCAGGTCTGGCAGCGGTCATTGTTTCGGGATCTGGCTGAACAGCTGCAGGTGCGTTTCGTGCTGCTCTGTTTCGAGGCAGATCAGGGCGTGCTGGAAGCGCGGATCCAGAAACGACTGGAAGCGGAGCAGGATCCCTCTGACGCGACACTGGATGTATTACAGCTGCAACTGACGGCGCGGGAGGCACTGACGGCGGAGGAGCAGACCGTTTCAGTCGTCCTCCCTGCAGGACAGGAATGGACGACTGAAATGCTGGTGCAGCTGGTGACTGACGTTTGTCAGGCTGACGATTGAATTACAGAGAGAGTCGCTAACTACTCTGATTCGGCAATCCAGGTTCGGGCGGCGTCGAGTTCGTGCAGGTCGAAGTACTTGACCTTGGCTGAGGTGAACGGTTTGCAGAACATCGTCATTCCCTCTTCCCATTTCTTGTCGCCGACCATGGCCAGTTTGCCGATGTCTTTGAAGTGCTTGACGTCGAATTTGATATCTTCCCAGACGGCTTCCATGGTCCAGCCATGAAAATCTTCGAGGACGACCAGCATGTGCAGCGGGCCATGCTGCTCAATCAGGGTTTCAATGGTGGGGGTGAAGTTGTGGTAATCTTCCTTGACCAGTTTCCCGGACATTTTGATTTCCACATAGTTCTCGGTCTCGTGGTGTATGATCTCAAGGGCCATTGCTTGTCTCCTTAAACAGGTGAGAGGAACTCCAACAGTCTCCAGCATAATTTATTCGCAGCCGGTTTCCAATCGGTATCGACCAGATTTCATTGTTCCTTGATAAACCCGCATCGCCACGCTGTCACTCGCTGGTCAGAACCGCTTCCAGTGTCCCTGCGGGAAAGGTCATGATCTGGCTGGCGACGCGTTCCGCCTGACTGTGATCGTGGGTAATCCAGACAAAAGCGGGTGTCTTGTTAGAGGTCTCGAGCCACTTATGGATGATCTGTTCGAACTGACGCGTTGTCTGCGGGTCGAGGCCTGAGGTCGGTTCATCCATCAACAGGATCTGCGGCGCGAGGATCAGCGCCCGGAGCAAGGCGACGATCTGCCCTTCTCCGCCCGAGAGCGCGCTGGACTGGCGATTGAGAAAGCCTTCCGGCTTTTCGAAGGAGCTGAGCAGTTCCAGGATCGAGGCGACATTGGCGGCTTTCTCCTGGTTGATCTGAAACTGCAGGGCAAATTTCAGATTCGTTTCGACCGTTCCTTCGACCAGGACGGGCCTCTGCTGCAGATAGACGACCTGACTGCGATAGGCGGGCGTCTCCTTCTCGTTGACGTGTTGATTGTGGAACAGGATCTCCCCCTCCTGGATCTCATCCAGCATCGCCAGGGACCTCAGGAACAGCGATTTGCCCGAACCGGTTGGCCCGACAATCGCGATCCGGTCACCCGGAAAGACCTGGAGGGACAACTGGTGGATCAGCCACTCCCCGGCACTGGTCTGCCGCCCGATCGACCGGGCTTCCAGCAGGCATTCCTGATCTCCGTCTGTTTTACCGCTCAAGCGATCTGCTCCACTTCGATCTGATCAAAGAAGGCCTGCATGCGTTTTTCACAAAGTCGCGCGGGCAGCAGTTGCGTCAGGTTGTCCGCCGCGGCTGCCATGCCCCAGCGGATCGCCTCCGGAACGGGTTTGCCCCGATGGACGCCGACCGCGATGCCCGCTGCCAGGCTGTCGCCACAGGCGATGGGATTGACGACCTCCGCGGTCGCCGGGGTGAAGCGATAAACGTGTTCGCGGGAGGTGGCCCAGAGGGTGTCTTTCCCCTGCGAGATGACGACCCAGGTGGCGCCCCGCCCGTTGATTTCCTGCATCCCCTGGATGAGGGAATCGGTATCAGGCAGCTCGGTCATCAGCGTCCGTTCCAGTTCCTCGTGATTGGGCTTCACCAGAAACGGTTCTTCATCCAGGGCGGCTTCCAGTTCCGGTCCGCGGGCATCCAGGATCACGGGGCAGTGGGTTTCAATGAGCAGGTCGCGGTAAAAGGTGGAGGGCGTGCCTGCGGGGAGTGAGCCGGTCAGCACAACCACCTGGGCCGACTTCAGGTGACGCAGGTATTCCGACCTAAATTCAGCCAGTTCTGCCTCTGTCACCGGCTGGGCATTTTCGACCAGTTCGGTGGTCTGATTTGTGGAGCGATCCAGAATCGTCGTGCAGACCCGGGTCGGCGTCTGTTGGGGAAGTACACGGCAGGAGACGCCGAGCTGTTCCATCTCTGCAGCGATCAGTTCCCGCGCGAAGCCCCCTGCCGGGAAGATCGTTTCACAGGGCGTCCCCAGGTGCCGCACCGCGATGCCGACATTGATGACCTTCCCTGAAGAGGTCCACTGCGCAGACTGGCAGCGGTTGACTTCGCCCGTCTGCAGGGAGTTCACTTCGAGAATCTGCTGCCAGGCCGGGCTTAAACCGGCTGCAATAATCATGCTGTCAATCCTTCATTTCGATCAGCGGGGAGCGTTTCAGGGGACCAGTTCGCCACGGAGCATGATCTGTCCGACGCGAATGCGGGTTCCCTGGTACTTGGCTGTTTTCAGTTCCGCTTCCGGGTTTTTGAGTCGAAAAGCGACCGGCGAGCGATCCGGCTGTTCGGGGTGAATTTCGACCGTCACGGTGTGAACCTGTTTCGGATCCAGGTTCGGATCCAGGTTCTGAGCCAGTCTGAGTGTCGAGATGCGATGATAGGTGCAGTAACTGTCAAAGCGGGGCACTGGTTTGTTGTGTGGTTTACCATCGACGGTGATCAGGACCTGCCCTCCATCGGGGCCCAGCAGATCGTAGAGGGCCGCCTGTGTCCCGCGGAAGCGGAATGTGATGCGACTTCCCGGCGCATCTGCTTCCCAGATCTGCCCCATGCGGTTGCCGAAGCGTTTCTGCAGGACATTGTCCGCGGGGAGCTTTTTCCAGTTGCCCGTGAGCATAGAGGGTTCCAGCGGAATCATTTTGGCATCGATCCAGTTATCCTCGACGAAGGGCTGTGTGAGCTGGTCGGTATGGTCAATCGGCTCGGCGTGTTTTTCCATCTGCCGGACGGCAGCGGCGATGATTTCGGTGTATATCTCATGGCCTTTGTCGAGGGGGTGTACGCCGTCTTTGGAGAAGCGGATGAGTCCGTTCTCCAGCGGTTGGTCAGACTGAAACTGGAGATTCCCCTGTTGTTCGAGTTCCGAAATTTTGAGGGCGACGTTGATGGACGGGATGCCGTAATGGTCGGCCAGCAGTTCCATGGCTGACGCAGCCCGCGGGCACTGTCCTTCGCGGAGATCTTTTTCGTAATTCACGCGGAAGGTGTAGACGAAGCAGATATCCGTTTTCGGGTTGGCCTTCCAGATCTGTCGGACGATGCCATCCATCGAGTCCCAGATCGCTTCCGGTTGACGCCCTCCATCATTGACGGCGAATTCCACGAATACGAGATCGGGATGATGATCGAGGACATCGCGTTTCAGGCGGAACGCGCCCAGATCGCTGCCCGTGCCGCCGATGGCGGCGTGGATCTCATGAATTTTCGCTTTGGGAAATGCTTCCTGCAGCCATTTGGTGGTTTTGACACGCCAGCCATTGGCTGCAGTGATGGAGCCGCCCAGGTAGGCGACGTGGACTTCTTTTCCCTGCTGCAGTTTCTGGAGGGTATTGCCGATACCCTGGCGCGGCTTGACCAGTTCGGCTTTGACGGCGTGGTATTCCGGGGTTGCCGCCTGGGTTGCCGGCAGTGTTGAGAGGACAGCGGTGAGTAGAACCAGTCCAGCTGTGAGCAGCTTCAAACAGGACGTAGGCATGGCGAGATATCTCCAGGTGTTGATTTCAATTGAGGTGTCATTGGATACACTCATTTTAACCAAAGTGGAGTCAGATTGAAATGAGCGCGCACTGCTCAATTTGGAGAGACGAGTACACAAGAAGGCTCAGAAACTTAAAGCAGCCCCTGCAGGATCTGAGTGAGTTCCTCGTCCGGGATTTCGCGGGGGTTGCCGCGCATGCTGTTGCCCCGGGAACCGGCGACCAGATCGGGGATCTGCTCAGGGGTGACACCGAGTTCGGAAAGTGTGCGGGGAATTCCGATCTGATCGTTTAAGGCCTGGATCTGGTCAATGAAAGCATCGGCGGCTTCGGCATCTGAAAGCGTCAGTCCCGGATCGAGGTGCCGCGCGATTTCCGCGTATTGTGTTTCGCAGACGGAGCGATTGGCCCTGAGTGTGACGGGGAGCATGACGGCACAGGCGAGGCCGTGCGGAATACGGCAGTGAGTCCCCAGTGGAGGCGCGACGCCGTGTGCCATGCCCAGACCTGAATTAGCCAGTGCGATGCCTGACAGCAGCGCTGCATGGGCCATGTTTTCCCGTGCCGTACGGGAAGAGCCATCTTCCACGGCTAGAGGGAGTGCGGGGATCGCGAGCTTGAGCCCCTGCAGGCTGAGTGCCTGCGGGAGCGGCTGGGCGCGACTGGAGATATAGCTCTCCAGCAATTGGGTGATCGCATCCATGCCGGTCCGGGCCGTGATTTCCGGGGGGACCGAGCAGGCGAGTTTCGGATCACAGAGGATCAGATCGGGAATCATCTCTGGGGAACGCAGGCTTTTTTTGAAAGCGGGGGCGTAGCTGGAGATGACCGCGTTTTTGGTGGCTTCACTGCCGGTCCCTGCCGTAGTGGGGATGGCCATAAGCGGTAGTGGTTCTTCTGTGAGTTGCAGCCCCTGCCCGACACCTTCCAGGTAATCCAGGACGGTTTCACTTTCCCGGTTAGTGATCATCGCGGAACAGGCTTTGGCGAGATCGATGCCCGACCCGCCGCCGATGCCGATAAGGAAATCGCCAGCCCCGTGGCTGTGGTGCTGCAGAATATTGGTGACGTGGTCGACGTCTTTCACTTCCGGTTCGTGTGAGATCGTGCGAATGTGTTCGCTGGTGATGCCGGCCCGGGAGAGGAGCGATTGTAATTCCTCGAGCACACCGTTGGATTCCAGTGATCGCGAGCCGGAAATGATCAGCGCCCGGGTACCCAGGGATGCAGCCAGCGTGCCCACTTCCTGAAATCGATCCCAGCCGAAATGAATCTGGCGGGGAGCAAAGAAATCGTAGTTCATGGCGCTGCTCCTGCAGACGTCAACTGTGTGTGACGTCTCTCCTGTTCGAGTTGAATTCCGGCCCGTCGCTGCTTTCTATCAATATTACCGCCAGCGGGAAATAAAAAAAGGGATACATCGATGAGATGTATCCCTGGAGTGTATCAGGAAAGTTTTGTTATTTTTTCTTTAATTCTGTTTCGATGGCACCGACCACTTCTTTGGACTGCGGATTGGTGCGGGTCGGGAAGCGGGCTGCGACGTCTCCATCGCGGCTGATCAGGAATTTTTCGAAATTCCAGCCGATGGGGCCGGCAGATTTCGGTTTGGTTTTCTGGGAAGTCAGATACTTGTAGAGCGGGTCAGCGTTCTTGCCATTGACTTCGATCTTGTTGAACATGTCGAAGGTGACGCCGTAGTTCTTGGTGCAGAATTCAGAAATCTGCAGCGAGGTTCCCGGCTCCTGTGCGCCGAACTGATTGCAGGGGAAACCCAGAACGACCAGTCCTTTGTCCTTGTATTTTTCATGCAGGGCCTGCAGGTCTTTGTACTGAGGAGTTGCACCGCACTTGCTGGCGGTGTTGACGATCAGCAGCACTTTGCCCTTGTACTTGCTCAGATCAACGTCTTTGCCGTCCAGAGATTTCATGGTGCGATCCAGCACGGGCGAAGTGGATTTCTTATCGTCCTGACCAGCGAAAACAGTGGAACAGGTCAGTGCCAGCAGGCTGGCCAGCAGGGTCATGGTCGTGAGGCTTCTCATCAATCTCTCCCTCATTTGGGATCCGGGCAATGTGCGCGGCTCGTAAATAAATAAAAAAACAGAGGATGCTTTTCATCGCCTCGTGCGAGAACACTACGATCCCTCCACGGTTATCGAATCAAAATGATAACTCACTCTCAAATATTACATTGATGCCCGAGTAGAATCAATTCCAGCGAAATGTTTCCCTGCAGGATTGGCGGTTGGGGAGGCAGTCTGGTGGTGGGGTCAGGTGAGATAGCTGTTTCAGGAAAGACGGTCGGCCAGGTTGGCTTTGTGGTAAAGGGTGACCAGCAACTCGGCAATGGGGAAGCCGTCGATGGTTGTGCCGGCTTCGATTTCCAGCTCATTGACCCAGCGGTTTCTCAAGTCCCGTTCCAGATGCTCTCGGGCGGTATTCTGCAGTTCATAAAAATCGAACAGTTCGATGATATAATGTTCAGATAATTGTTCCTGGGCCGGCTTCAGGCTGAATGCCAGGTGTGTCAGTGGTTCCCGAGAGACAATAAAGTCTTCGAAGGGAGCGAGTTCGAACGATTTCTCCAGCTCGGAAATCAGGCAGTGCTGAAAGGTTTCATAGGGGCGTTTGCGTGCTCCGGGGAGCATGAATTCCTGTCGTTCATAGTTCCAGTGCACCAGCCAGTGCGGTTTGCCTTCGATGGAAGACTGAAACAGGATAAACGAACCAACAAAGTTGCTCATCGTCGTCAGGTGACCTTTCACGGAATGATGCTGCGCTCTGGATGTAAAGAAGAGGCCCAATCAAATTTTATCACTGCCCGATATGGGAATGGGACTCTTTTCAGGGAAATACCGCAGATCGCTCAGGAAAATGGCTTGAGAGCCCAGATTCCTCGCTCATAAGGAAACCGCTGATTTGTTGAATTCTGAGGGAAATTCAGATTTTAGGATCTTTTTCCTGTTTCCCATTGCATGCCTGGAAAGGAAATTGTAGAATTTACGCATAAGTATTCACGTATGTGAATCTGGTTTTGAAACGATAAGTACTTACCTCAACTATACCTGCCCCACATTTTACCCGCCCCCCGGCAAACATTGTTGAGCCAGCCCTGTGGTTCATGTTTCGCCTGAGAGTAAAAAGGTTCCTTCCATGAAAATTCATCTTATCAGTGATCATCCCGATTTACAGGATATCGAGGTCAGTGTTGATGAGTTACCCATCGTGATGGGAAGAAGTAACAGCTGTGCATTGCGCGTGCTGGATCCAATGATGAGCCGCCACCAGTGCGAGTTGTCGTTCCAGAATAATTCCGTGCGAGTCCGCGACCTCGAGTCGACCAACGGCACGATTGTGAATTCAGAAACCGTGCATGAAGCCCCGCTTTACCCCGGCGACATTCTGACGGTGGGGATGGCTAATTATGTAGTCAGCTACTATGATGGCGATGGCCAGGAAAACTTCGAAGAGAGTTACTTCTCCGAGAATTCAGTTTAGCACACTCTGGTTTAAGTGTGAGATTCAATCTGTCTGGCTGAGAATGCAGTTGAGTGCGCTCCTGCATGCTGAATTTCTACTGAGAAATCAAAACAGCCATGACCAATTCTGAAGAACTGTTTGATGTCGTTGATGCCGAAGACCGGGTGCTGGAACAACTGCCCCGCTCTGTCGTGCACGCTCGCAAACTGTTGCATCGCGCTGCCAATGTGTTTGTGTTCAATTCCCGGGGCGAGTTGCTGCTGCAGTATCGCGCCGCGATCAAAGACGAATATCCGCTGACCTATACCTCCTCGGCCTCCGGTCATCTGAGTGCAGGTGAGGACTATGCCGAATCGGCCCAGCGGGAGATGCAGGAAGAGATCGGCATCGAGACTCCACTGGAGAGGCTGGAAAAATTTCCCGGGACGCCGCACAACGCGTACGAACATACGGTGCTGTTTCGCACCTTCTCCGACGGCCCCTTCACGTTTGATCCCGGGGAGATCGAGCGAGCGAATTTCTTTGCGCTCGAGGAGATCGACCAGATGCTGGCAGAAAATGCGGAACAGTTCACGCCACCCTTTCGGCAGCTCTATCGCTGGTACCGCGTGCGTCATCGGGATTGAGTGATTCCACCTGTCGAGTTCACGATCAAACCAGGATTCCAGGTAGGATTTTCTGCTGGTCATCATTAAGATACAGCCTGATATTCGCATTCCTTACCGAGATGAAATCAAAGATGACAGAAGATCAGGCTCGTCCTTCCGTTAAAATCGGTGAACGGTTTCTCGTCTGGGGAACCCCGCTGCTGCTGGCGGCGTTGATTCTGGCTCAGACCTTCGCGTTTGGAATGTCCAAAAGCCCCACCTACGACGAAACGCATTATCTGAGTACCGCGCTGACCACCGTGCATCAGGGGTCGCTGGATTCGCGTATCAGTGGTGAGGGAGTGGCCCCGCTGCCAATTCTGGTCGATTACCTGCCCGTTGTCTGGTCTGCCGGCGGCAAGCTCCGTCCTGATGTCTGGGAGGCAGATATTTCCGATCCGCCGCTGATCCAGCGCGCCCGTCGGATCAACGCGCTGGTGATCGGTATTCCGACGATGCTGCTGATTTACTGCTGGCTCTATCGTCGTCGCGGTTATCTGGCAGCGTTGCTGGGGGGCTGCCTGGTGACATTCTCGCCGACGCTGATCGCCCATTTTTCGCTGGCGACCACCGATGCCTTTTTTACGCTGCTGGCATTGATCGCGCTGGCAGTCTTGACCCGCTACTGGAAACAGCCGACAACCGGGAATCTGTTCTGGCTGGCATTGAGTGTTTCTGTCGCGACCTCGGCGAAATACTCGGGAATCTTCCTGTTGCCCTGCACACTGATCATCGTAGTCCTGGTCGCACTGCAGAAATGGACCTCGTTTTCCCGCGCTGCGGTTTGGACGCTGACGAAACGCGTCGCGCTGGTCTTCTCACTATTCCTGCTGCTGCTGGTGCCGCTGACCTGGGCCTGTCATCTGTTTTCCTTTACAGGACCGCTGAAGACGGTGCCCTATGCCGAGACTCCCGACTACTCCGCCTGGGTGCGAGTGCTGGGACGTGGTCCCACGGCGCAGAAAATCATGGAAGCGGCCCACAACGATCTCAAACGCCCTGCTCCCTTCTCCGGGATCCTGTTTCAGTTTCTGCATAACTCGGCCGGTCACGAAGCGTATCTGCTGGGAGAGGTTTCGAAGACAGGCTGGTGGTATTATTTTCCGCTGGCCTGGCTCTGGAAAAGTACCCCCATCGATCTACTGCTGACCCTGTTCTGCCTGTTGCTGATTCCCTGGCTGTGGCGTGATTTCAAACTGCTGTTGCGACCTGCTGAGGGAGCAGAGGGTGATCTGGCTTCAGCAGAGCAAAAAAAAGTCAACACACCAACGAGTCATGCGCCTCTCATCTGGCTGCTGGCGGCGGTGGTTCTACTGGGAATGTCATTGACCAGCCGGTTGAATCTGGGGCAGCGTTATCTGTTGACACTCTACCCCCTGTTATATCTGTTTACCATCGATCAACTCTGGCGCTGGTTTCAGGAAAAAAAGGTCTGGCTGTGGGCGTTGACGGCGATCTGCATCGGGTTTCAGTGTGCGTCGATTTGCTCGGTACAGCCGCACTACCTGGCCTATTTCAACGACAGTGTGGGCGGGCCCTCCTCCGGTCGATTCTATCTGCTGGACTCCAATCTCGACTGGGGACAGGATCTGCCGGCTGTGAAGAAGGCTCTGGATGAGTTGCCGGCGGAAGACCGGGATCAGTGCCTGCTCTATTACTTCGGAACCGCCCTCCCGGAATCGTATGGCATTGAGGGCTTCGATCTGAAAGAAAGTCTGCCGGAAGATCCGGAAGATTGGAAATATCTGATCCTGTCGGTCAATCATCTGCAGGGACTGTATACACAGGTGGAAGACCCCTTCGCCGCATTTCGTAAAATCACACCTCTGAAGCGGGCCGGCTATTCGATTTTTATCTACGATCTGCAGACACCGGAAGCCAGGCAGGCCTTACAAGAGGCCCTGACAAAGCTGAAAAGTTATCATGATGCGCAGGAGAAAGAGTCGGCCTCGGAAGACGGCCCCTCTGCGAGTTCCGAATCGTCGAAGTAAGTCTTTCAACGCTACTATGGTTCCGGGCTCCGGCACCTGTTAGAATAAACGAATCTGAATATGTCGCTGAGACTGTGGTTCACCTCCTGTTCTAACTAATGTGGGGACTGCTGTGAGAAGACTGCAATTTCCGGGGCTGGTTTGCGCTGCGAGCCTGCTCTGGCTGTTTCTGTTCGGGCAAATTTGCGCCTCTGGTGCCGAGATCGAGTTTAACCGCGATGTGCGGCCAATCCTCTCTGATCTCTGTTTTCAGTGTCACGGTCCCGATTCGTCACAACGTCAGGCCGACCTCCGACTTGACCAGGAGGCGGGTTTACTGGGGGCCGCGGGTGAAGCGGGAGTGGTCGTTCCCGGGAAAGCGGAAGCCAGTGAGTTATACAAACGCCTGCTTTCAAACGACCCCGATCTGCAGATGCCCCCGGCATCGTCGGAGAAGCAAATTACCGCGGAACAGATCGAGACCATCAAACGCTGGATTAACTCAGGCGCCCGCTGGCAGAAGCACTGGGCCTTTATTCCGCCAAAGCGTCCCGCTGTGCCACAGGTGAAGAACCAGGCCTGGGTGCGGAATCCGATCGATGCGTTTGTCCTGGCCCAGCTGGAACGTGAGGGGTTGAAGCCCTCGCCGGAAGCGGACAAGTCGACGCTGATCCGCCGACTGAGCCTGGATCTGACCGGCCTGCCCCCTGCACTGTCTGCGCAGAAAGAGTTTTACGAAGATGAATCACCCCAGGCTTACGAACGGCTGGTCGATCGCCTGCTGGCGTCTCCCCATTACGGCGAGCGGATGGCGCTGGAGTGGCTCGATGCGGCCCGCTTTGCCGATACCAGCGGTTATCAGACCGACGGTGAACGGCACATGTGGCGCTGGCGGGAATGGGTGATCGACGCTTTCAACAGCAACAAGCCATTCGATCAGTTTACCGTCGAACAGCTGGCCGGCGACCTGCTGCCGAACCCTTCTCTCGATCAACTCGTCGCCACTGGGTTCAACCGAAATCATCGAGCGAATTCCGAGGGGGGGATCATCTTCGATGAATATCTGCTGGAATACGCGGTCGACCGGGTTGAGACCACCGGCACCGTCTGGCTGGGACTGACTGTGGGTTGTGCCCGCTGTCATGAGCACAAGTACGATCCGATCTCACAGAAAGAGTTTTACCAGCTGATTGCATTTTTCAATAATATTCCCGAGCGGGGACGGGCGATCAAGTACGGCAATGCTGCTCCGTTCGTCACAGCACCCACAAAAGAACAGCAGCAAACGCTGAACGATCTGGATCAGGAGATCAAGGCGCTGGAGCAGAAGCTGCAGGCTGCGGCTCCCGAGCTGAAACGACTGCAAAAACAGTGGGAGCAGACGCACCCTGCAGCCGATCTGGAGCTGAAATACCCGCAGCGGAAGCTGGCTTACCGGATCGATTTTAACGGCGATCTGAAACTGCAGGTCATCGGCAAGCAGCATCTGGATTTCTACGCCAATAGGACCAATGCTTCCAGCGATGTAGAGAGTTATGGCCAGGATGAATCCACCGGTAAGGCGCAGTTCGAACCGGCAGACGAGGGACAGGCGTTGCACCTCGACGGCACCGAAAAACATGAAGCGAAAGAACTCAAGTTAAACGGCAAGAAGCCGATGCATGTGAACGGAGACGCGAAACCGATCTTGAGCGATAAAGATCCGTTCTCGATGGTCTTTCGGGTAAAACCGGAACAGCC
Organism: Gimesia panareensis; assembly: GCF_007748155.1. Lineage (GTDB taxonomy): Bacteria > Planctomycetota > Planctomycetia > Planctomycetales > Planctomycetaceae > Gimesia > Gimesia panareensis. The sequence goes on along the minus strand of NZ_CP037421.1, from coordinate 2,850,979 downwards.
CCATGGCACAATTCTGGCTTCACTGACTCCCCAACAGGATGAGAGCGGCTTTCGGATCTTCCTCAGAGAGGGGCGTCTGCACATTAACATGGGGCCCCGCTGGCTCGATGATGCGATTCTGCTGCAGTCGACCAGCAAACTCAAATTGAACGACTGGTCACACGTGGTTCTGACTTATGCCGGGAATTCCCAGGCGCGTGGCTTTCAGCTGTATGTGAATGGAGAGCCTCAGGAACTCAAGGCCAAACTGAACTACCTGACCGGCGGCTTTGCGTTTCCCGCGCCGTTTGTGTTCGGTGCGTATCACGATCGCGATTATTTCCGGGGACTGATTGATGACTTTCGGATCTACCGCACGCGTTTGACTCCCGACTGGGTGGCGCTGGATCGAGTTTCACAGGCAGTGCCGCAGATCCTGAAGATTCCCGCTGACCAGCGGAGTGCCGGGCAGCAGCAGAAAGTCCAACTGTATTTCATGACCTATCAGGCACCGACGGAGTACCGTCTCCCCTTTTTCAACCTGCGGACCCTACGAGAAAAACGGGATGCCCTGGCCCGCAGCCTGCCGACCAGTATGGTGATGCAGGAACGGAAAACACACAAACCGACGTTCGTCCTCATGCGGGGTGAATACGATAAGCCGGGTGAACCGGTGACCGTCGGCATCCCTGCCAGCCTGGGGGCGCTGCCTGCAGACCTGCCCCGCAATCGACTGGGGCTGGCCCGCTGGCTCGTCGATCCAGCCAATCCGTTGACCGCCCGGGTGGTGGTGAACCGCTACTGGCAGATGTATTTCGGGAACGGCCTGGTGAAAACGACCGAAGATTTCGGCTCGCAGGGCTCCTGGCCCACGCATCCCGAACTGCTCGACTGGCTGGCCACCGAATTCATTCGCACCGGCTGGGATGTCAAACGGCTGCAGAAGCTGATTGTGACTTCCGCGACCTATCGCCAGTCGTCGCATGTGACACCAGAGCTGCTGAAAGCGGATCCTGAAAATCGGCTGCTGGCCCGCGCCGGCCGGTTGCGGCTGTCTGCGGAGATGATTCGCGATCAGTCGCTGTTCGTCTCCGGTCTGCTCCGTCCCGAGATCGGCGGTCCTTCGGTGAAGCCCTATCAGCCAAAAGGAGTCTGGAAAGAGATCGCCAGCCAGACCTATGAGCCCGGAACCGGCGACGATCTGTACCGTCGCAGCATGTATACTTACTGGAAACGGACCGTGCCGCCCCCCGCGATGGCGACTTTCGATGCTCCGACCCGCGAAACCTGCATCGTCAAGCGTTCGCGGACTAATACGCCGCTGCAGGCTCTCGCGCTGTTGAATGATGTGACATACGTCGAAGCATCCCGCAAGCTGGCCGAGCGGATGCTCAATCTGAAAACAGAGGAACCGGCCGAACGGATCCGCTTCGCGATGCGGGTTGTCCTCGCCCGTGAACCGAGCGAACGTGAGCGGGAGATTTTCCTCAAGGGCTGGGAGCGTTACCGCGCCCGTTTTGAACATCAGCCCGAGGCGGCACGCCAGTATCTCGATGTCGGAGAGTCGAGACCCGCGAAACGCTATGACCCGGCGGAGCATGCCGCTTATACCGTGATCGCCAGTCTGATCCTGAACCTGGACGAAACCATCAACAGGGAATAACCGATGCAGAACATGACAGACAATCTGACAATGCAGGTTAATCGGCGGTCGTTTCTGCGACAGAATACGGCCGGCGTGGGGCTCGCGGCACTGGCGACACTGCTGCAGGAGTCGCAGGCGGCGGAACCCAAAGCGGCCCAATCGCAGTCGGCTCAGACCGGCGGTCTGCACTTCCCGGCCCGGGCGAAACGGGTGATCTACCTGAGCCAGTCGGGAGCCCCGTCGCAGCTCGATCTGTTCGACTATAAACCGGGGCTGAAGCATTTTCACAAGACCGAACTGCCCGACTCGATCCGCCGGGGACAGCGACTGACGGGGATGACCTCGGGACAGAAGAGCTTCCCGATTGCCGCTTCCATGTTCCAGTTCGCACAGCACGGCGAGAGCGGCACCTGGCTGAGCGAACTCTTGCCGCACACTGCCAAGATCGCTGATGAGATGTGCGTCGTCAGATCGCTGTTCACCGAAGCGATCAACCACGACCCCGCGATCACCTTCCTGCAGACCGGCAGTATTCAGGCGGGCCGCCCCAGTATGGGCTCCTGGATTTCTTATGGACTGGGGAGTGAAAACCGGGATCTGCCGACCTTTGTCGCACTGACTTCGGGAGCGGGCGGGCAACCGTTGTACGACCGCCTGTGGGGGAGCGGCTTCCTGCCTACGAAACATCAGGGGGTGAAGTTCCGTCGCTCAAGTGATCCGGTGCTGTTTCTTTCGAATCCGCCCGGCATCGATAAAGCAACCCGGCGGGAGATGCTGGATGAGCTGGGCGCATTGAATCGCATTTCGCTGGATGAAAAAGGGGACCCGGAAATCGCGACCCGCATCGCGCAGTACGAACTCGCATTTCGGATGCAGACCTCCGTTCCCGAACTGGCCGACCTGTCACAGGAATCCGCGGAGACCTTCCAACTGTATGGCGAGCAGGCGAAACAGCCGGGAACCTACGCGGCGAACTGTCTGCTGGCCCGACGGCTGGCCGAACGGGGCGTGCGGTTTATTCAACTGTATCACCGGGGCTGGGATCATCATCTCAACCTGCCGAGTAAGATCAAACAGCTGACCGGAGAGACCGACCAGGCGACCGCAGCGCTGATCCTCGATCTGAAACAGCGGGGCATGCTGGATGACACCCTGGTTGTCTGGGCGGGCGAATTCGGTCGCACGGTCTACTGCCAGGGCACGCTGACCGCGACGAATTACGGCCGCGATCATCACCCGCGGTGTTTCACCGTCTGGGCAGCGGGAGGCGGGATGAAGCCGGGTATCACTTACGGCGAGACTGACGATTTCAGCTATAACATTACCGAGAACCCGCTGCCGGTGCACGATCTGAATGCCACGATCCTGCACTGTCTGGGCATCGATCACAAAAAGCTGACCTTCCGATTCCAGGGCCGCGACTATCGCCTGACTGACGTGCATGGGAACGTGGCACGACCGTTGTTGAGTTAACTGGTTGCCATTTCTCGCCTGATTCATCTCTGACTGTCGTGTTCTGGAATGCTCTTGCGGCAAAAGGCCGGTTTCGAGAGAATCCGCGGAACTTTTGTCGCCTGTATCTCGTCTCGTTTCCAGACAGAGGCGGTCACGACAGTCAGCCCGCTAAAATGCATTCCCTACTCTGAAAAGGAGTTGATGTGATGAAACGCTGGTCACTTCCACTACTGGTGATGTTTGTTATGATCTGTCTGTTTGCGGAAAGTCTGCGCAGCGCTCCTCAGGATGAGTCGTCTCAGGCAAACGAGACCGCACTGCTGAAGCGGATTGAACAGCTGGAAAAACGGGTTGCACAACTGGAAAAAAGTCAACAGACGACCATTGTACCGGCACGGTCCCAGGTCTGGTCTCAGGAACCGGCAAGACTCATTCCCGGGCCACGTACGGTTCCCGAACAGTGGAAAGAGAAACAGATCAACGGGATGAAATATTATATCGTCCCGCTCAGTACGTCAAAGAAATCAACATCCTATGGAACTGACCCCCACCGAACTGAAACGTCTCGATGATCAGTCGCTGCTGATCAGCTGGAGCGACGGGCAGCGCAAACGCTACGCTGTCTCTGAGCTGCGTAAGGCCTGTCCCTGTGTGATGTGCCGCAATGAACGGAAAGCGGCTGCAGCAGAGCCGGAGAAACTGACCATTCTCGCACCGAATGAACTGGCGCCGGTCAAAATCGACCGCATGGTGCTGGCCGGCAATTATGCTTACCGCATCACCTTCAGCGACGGGCACAATACGGGGCTGTTTACCTTCGAGCATCTCCGCGAACTGGGTGAGGTGGTGGAGTAGACCTCAGTCTCGCTGCTGTGTCTCAAGCCGATACCGGTTTCTGCAGGATCCTGTAGCATCTCGGGTTCAGTTGGTGTACGATAGATTATCTGTCTCACTGCAATGTTTTTTGAATCCGTACACAACACAGGGCTCGATAATGAAAACAGCCAAAACCTCTTTTCCAGGAGTATTGTTGAGTCTGTTCCTGCTCTGTGTAGTGCCGGCTGCGGTTGCACAACAGGTGAAACCCGACTCGACTGAGAAACGGCTGGAATCGTTGCGGTCGTTCAAACTGTCGGCGCTGAATCAGAAGCAGCTGTTTGATGTCGCTTTGATCGGTCTGGAACTGACGGATGATCTGATCGACGAGAAAAAGTTTGGCGATGCCGCGAAAGCCGCGGCCCTGGCCCGGACCGCTGCCAAAAAGGCGAACAGTACGTACCTCTACAAATCCAGTCAGTATTATTCGAAATACGCACTCGAACTGGAGGCGGAATTTCAGAAGGTGGCAAAGTACCAGGCGGTCCTCAAAACTGGTTCCGAGAAAGAGAAACAGGCAGCGGCCCGGGAGCTGGGGCTGTTTTACTGTCTGGACGACGGGGACTGGAAACGGGGGCTCCCCCTGTTGAAAGCCTGCGATGACAAGGCGCTGGTCGCGCTGGCGAACCGGGAGCTGCAGTTCCCCCCGATCGCGGTCGACCAGATCAAGCTGGGGGACCTCTGGGCCGAGTACGCGGCGAAAGGCGATTCCGCTCTGAAAACGGATCTGATGCAGCGGGCCAAGTACTGGTATCTGAAGGCGCTGCCCCAGTTGTCGGTTGTCGAACGGGCTGCTCTGGTTCGGCGGATCAATCGGATTCCCCAAAAAACATTTCAGCTCAACATCGCCGTCCGCATCGACGGCTCTGATCGTCTGATCCTCTCGACAGACCGACTCTACTGGCAGAATCTCACGTATCAGTATCCCAGCATCCTGGTGATGAACGGCATCCGCTGGGATACCCGCGAGGTGCAGGAACTGCCCAACCGGGGCGGGACCCGCGCCTTGCCGCATCGCCTGCATCTGGCGACCGCGCGGCTCAAGAAACTGAAGGGCCGCGGCCCCGTCACACTGAAAATTGAACCGGAGCAGATCCACGTCACCTTCGACGACGGCAAACCCCCCGGGGCCAATGATTATGTGATCAATCTCACGTTTGATTCGTATTGATGCTGATGCAATGCCGCCTCTGAGGATCGTCTACTGGAATTGGTCAGATTGGGGGCCTGTTTGATTCAGACCTGCTTGGAAAACTTTATCGATCTAACGGAATGGAGTATGGCCAGTATTGCAGACCGCTTACCATTGCTCGTAGAGCTGAGAAGCGAGAATCGGGAAATTGTCAGGGCGAATGCAGCAGACCCGGAAAAAGACAGGAATGGTCGCTGCAGTTCCATGCTGGCTATCGATTTGCGGTTCTTTGCTGTTGCTGATTTTATCCTGCAGCACGACATCACCTCATTTAAAACACTACTTTCAGAAGCGGCACGGATCAGGACCGACATGTTCTCCCGCTTCGAGAACGGAGAATTCATCAGCGATTCCTACCTGACGATGATCGGCTATAAGTCGCTGTTCAATGCTCTGGCGGCTGGCGATATGAGTGGGGCCGAACAGTTGGCAGCACATCTCGGCGGACGAGATGACCTGGAACGAAAATATGATCATCCGTTTGATTATACGCTGGGTTACACGCTGCGTGCCTTTGTGTTGCAAGATCGGGACCAGATGCAGGAATGGACTCCGAAATTCGTGAATCAATGTTATAAGTCGAAAATGAAAGATTTTCTGGGGTATGGTGCCGTCTTTCAGGCGCTCCTGACAGGAGATACATCGGGAGTGAATGCCGGTCTGGCCAGCATTGTCCAGGGACATCAGAAGCAGTCCAAAGGGAGAGGTGTTTTCGTGAGCACTGAAGACGAACTACTCTGCATCTGGGGGCTGGGGATGGCCAATCTGGTGCGGGCATTCGGGATTCCGTCCGAAGCCATCCCACCATTGATTCCCCGGGAATTGTTGACTCCGGTGAATCGCAGATGTTGAATAGATGATTATGAAACGCCGCCCTGCTCTGCTTGTCTGTCTGATTGCCTGCCTGTGCTGCCTGCTGGTTGGGGGAGTGATCGTGCTTCTGTTGACGCGACCGTGGCTCTACACGGCTCACGTGCGCGAGATCAGCGTGCTGCCGACCGAAGAGGGTGATCTGCTCAAAGTAGCGCTGTTCGAGCATCCTCCCTGGTCACAGCGGTGTGACCACAGTTACTCTGTGAACCGTAAGAGCAGAACGATCGACCTCCTCAGCTCGTATGTGATCTGGGAGCCCTTTGCCAGTCTCCCCGGCAGCAGTGAAGAGACAGTCCCGGATTTCACGATCCTGATCCCCTCCGAACGACTGACCCCTGGCAGTTACGACGTCCGGCATTTCAAGAACGACCAATGGACGGTGATCGGCACCCTGCAGCAGGACGATCAGGGGAGGCTGACGTGGGAGCCGCGTGATATCCGGGGTAAGAAACGCAGTCGTCGACTGTTAAAACTGCCTGATGAAAGATAAGCGGAGTCAGTGATATGACGGAGAAAATCGGAATCATACTTGATATAAAGTCGGGCAGTAGAAAAGATGCCCTGGCACTGATCAGGAAGTTTTCGTATGAATCGATAGAATCGCTTTCGGATAAAATTTCAAAGGGGGAACCCGTATTTGTCAGGGAAATCTGTAAGGGGAAATTCAACTCTGGCATCAAGGAATTTATGGATGTCGTCGATGCCCTGGATAAGAGTCAGATTGGCTACCGATTGACAAGAAATGGTGAGGTGGAAGAACGAAACTATTTTGATACGCTGCAGAAGAACTTGCGGAACATCGAGCTGGGGGACTTCCGTTAATCAAACGTACTGAACCCCGTAAGTGCAGAATAGCTATGAAAAAAGAATTGCTGTCTCCTGTAAATCGCAGAAAATGAATCAATGTGATGAAACGCTTCTCCGCTTGTCTTTTCGTGTCTTTTGTGCCTTTCGTGGTTCCATTCCACTCGACTTCATAATGGGGTTGTGTTTCCGGGGACACGTGCTTACTTTTCTGTGGGCTCCTCTGCCAGATATTCCTCGGCGTACTTGCGGGACTCGGGGGCCTCGGTTTTATCCAGCAGATATTTCGCGATCTCTCTCTGGTCGTGATCGACGGCGGCTTCCAGCGGGCAGGTATGATCCACTTCATCACGGACGTTGGGATCGGCCCCTTTTTCGATCAGAAACTGAATCAGTTTCAGGTTCCCCTGCATGACCGCATCGTGCAGAAAGAGGCCTTCATTCGAATAATTCATTTCGAGTTCCAGCATAGTCATCCCCTCATCGAACAGTTTTTTCAGGCCTTCGATGTTTCCGTTGGCGATGTACTCATCGACTTCCACCCACTGGGTATGTTCGGAAGGTTCACCGGTAAACGGGTTGACTAGCTTGGGGCGTTCGGCTTTGGACATGATTTTTCCCTGTTTAGAAGAAGCGGACGGAGCAGTTTCCACGCCGGTCGGCTGACTGCAACCGGCAATCAACAGCAGGCCTGTCAGCAGGGCGGCTGTCTGGCTCAAACGGAGCATGTGTGTTCCTTTTCAGATGGTGTTCAGTGAGAGCAATTGTCGATTTGATCCGTGGAGTGTACACTTGTGCGCAGGGTTTCACAACCTGCGGCGGGGCAAACCGTTCTGCCCCCGTCCGGACCAGAGTTGGTCAGTAGTTCTCGATCAGACAGCAGGGAGACGATCATGGCGGCGAGTGGCTGGGTTTCTTATTGTCCGTATGGGGTTGATGTAGAGCAGGCGTTGGGAGAGTTACGGCAGGCGGTGTTTGAGCGCCGCGAATACTCTGTGCCGGGCGACCTGCTGGCGGGGACCGACGAGGCGACGCTGAACCAGATTGCGCCGCCGACCAAAGATTTGAAGAAGCTGCTCAAGATCAGCCAGGCCCTGGATCAGGCGTTCGGCAGCATGGGCTTTGATACGCAGGATGCCGAGCAGCAGACCCGCGATGTCGAGAAGATGATTCAGAAGATCGACAAAGAGGGCTTCGCCGCTGCCGCCCGGGAGGCGCTGGGAAAACAGAGTGCCTCTCCGCCGCAGACAATTGATGAGCTGCTGGAACAGTGCGCGGAAGCGGGCACGCATTCGCTGCTCGACATCGACCATCTCTCCCCCACCCCGGAACCGGGAGCCGCAACGCCGCTGAGTGAGGAGGACCTGCAAACCCTGTTCGGCACCACGACGCCGACGAAATCGCAGGTGGAAGCGGTTGTTGCGGAGGGGAAGTTGCACGAACGGTGCGCCCGCTGGCAGGCGGTTTACTTTGCGGTGTATGAGGAGGGAGAGCCGGTGGAACTGGTGTTTGTGGGGGTGAGCGGGGATTGATAAAGCAACAAACATTCTGTAAATTTCCGGGGCCTTCGGTCTCTGTGATCAGCATTAAATTGTCAGGTATCTCATGCCGGTTTCCCAGTCGTCGCTGAGTTCCACCAGGACCGCGGTCACCAGCCTCAGCAACGACTCCTCATTGGGAAACAGTCCCGCTACGCGGGTACGCCGTTTTAATTCCTTATTCTGCCGTTCCAGCATGTTTGTGGTTCGCATCCGCTTGCGATGACCGGCAGGGATGGTGAATACGGTCAGTCCTTCCGGGATGTTTTCTTCCGCCCAACTCGCCAGTTTCGGAGCTGTTTTTTCATGAGTGGAAACGAACCGTTTCAGTTCATTCAGCGCATCATCCAGGTCTCTGGCATTAAAGATATTGCGTAATTCTTCGCTCACCTGTTTGCGCAAATGAACCTTGGGAACGTATTGCATCGCGTTTTGCATCAAATGGAACTGGCAACGCTGCCAGGGCGTTCCAGCAAGCATGTTCTGTCGTGCCGCTTTCAGGCCTTCGTGTGCATCACTGACGATCAGCTTCACGCCATGCAGGCCGCGCTGGTTGAGTGAACCCAGGAATTCACGCCAATGGACTTCGGCTTCGGAGAGCGACACAGACACTCCGAGCACGCTCCGGTGACCGCTGGCCAGGACGCCGATCGCAATCAGCACGGCACAGTCCCGCACGCTGCCCTCCACGCGAACTTTTTCATAGCGGGCGTCGAGGATCAGGTATTCCACCTGCCCCAGCGGTCGATTACGCCACGTTTCCAGCTCTTCGTCGAGCAGTTTCGCTGCCCGACTGACCTGTGTACTGGTGACATCAAAGCCACAGAGTTCGGTGGTGATTTTGGCGACCTTACGGGTAGAGACGCCTTGAACATACATTTCAGCGATTGCCAGCTTCAGTGCGCGTTCACTCCGTTCGCCGCGTTCCAGTGCAGAGGGATAAAAGTCGCCGTCGCGTGTCTGGGGCACCTGCAGTTCCAGCTTTCCGAAGGCGACTTTGAAATGATTTCGGCTTGAAACCGTTGGCATAAGAACGGCGCGTTACGCTGCGTTGATACGGTTCGGCACCGAGGTATTCGGGAACGTTCCAGCTTCATCCGCTTCGTTGAACAGGATCTGGAGTGCTTGCGACATTTCATCGAATCCATGATCGGCCAGGAGCTGGACAGCGTCGAGAATGTTGTTAGATTGTTGTTGGTGGGCCATGGTTGGAGTTCCTTTTCTGTTGTGGAAAACATTAAAAAGAAACCGATCTGGCCCACCCTTTCAAGGGCTCGCCGGAGTGGTGCTTGTTATTTTCGCTACGCTCAAATAACAAGCACCACTCCGCCACACAGATAATTTACAGAAGAGATGTTACAGTAACCCCCCTTGCTGAGGATCCCATAAACTTTTCGATTTTCAACAAGGAAATCAGGAAGAAAACCTTTTAAACTTTTGATTTTTTCACTCATCCTTAAGTCAGAGAAATTCTCATCATCAAAATCAGGGTTATTTTTCGCTATGACATGAGCTTTTTCTATGAGGTTTTCTATAACACGTCTAAGATAAACAAAAGCCCCTATTCCAACACCATGCGCATAAAGTCCAACTCCTGTTCGTAGCTCATTTAAATTGTCTCTTCCTAATACCGATTTATACTTTTCGAGTTCAGGTAAATGAAGATCTCGTAAGGATGGGGATTGTCCGATTTTTTGAAAAGTATCTCCCGAAGATTGTATATAAAAAAGCATATGATGATTTTGATTTCTTCCACAAGTGAATACTTTCGCAAACAAATTTGGAATTCGAGCATATTTGATAGGATACATTGCTCTATATTTATCTTTAATTAGAAAGTAATACTCTTTGAATTGCTCCATCTGTTTTATTTCTTTAACTGGAGTAGGATTTGGATTATCTCCAAAGGGTGAAGAGCTGATTTGAGGAAGCGCAACTTCATTTGATAGTTTAAACGTAGAATGACGCCCACACTCGACACAATGTACATCAAGAATTCCCGTAAAAAATTCTATGGCCAAATACTTAATTACATTATCTTCTGTAATTGAAAACTTCTCATAGAGTGACGATTGAGAAAAAAACTTTTCGGGCTCAGGGATTTCATTCATAGTAGCAGTCTCGATTTCTTGTGTTCTTTGTAGGACATGCTAATAGATAAACGTCTCAACGAAGAGATGATGGATATTTAGTTCCAGTCGATTGTGATACGCGTGACCCTTATTCACACAAACGCTAGGATACTCTTATCTGTGATACTGGTTTTTTAAACCCGCATTTCCCAGATGACTTCCTACACTTTGGCACGTAATTTGCGCCACACCCCTACAAAACAAGGTTATTCT
>NZ_CP037421.1:2333504-2353460 GCF_007748155.1 Gimesia panareensis | reverse complement strand
CAACAGTGCGATTCCGCAGGATCGTGTGTTCTTCAATTACCAGTATATGAAGGACATGGATACCTACAAACGCTTCAATGGCCGAAGCGGCGGCAGCGACCTGTCTCTCTATACCTTCGGTCTGGAAAAGACTCTGTTCTGCGGACGGATGTCTGTCGACTTCCTGGTTCCATTCTCTTACTCAATGGATCGCGAATTTCGTCAACAGGCTAACAGCTATCCGGGATCCGATTCACAACTGGAAGATATTGCCTTCGGTGCCAAGGGAATTATTATCGATCGGGAGTGCCTGACCGTATCCGGTGGTGTGCGATTTGAAGCACCAACTGGCGATGATATCCACAATACCCAGCCGAACCGGACCTGGAAAAACGATGCCTGGGCGATTACGCCTTACCTGGCTTCCATCTATAGTTTCTCAGAAGATCTGTTCATTCAGAACTTCATTTCTTACCGTCTGATTACGACTGGTAATTCTGCCTATCAGTCTCAGGGGATGGGACCTGGAGGTCCGACTGCTGACTTCCGCGAGCCAGCGATCTTCGGCGTCGACACCCAGTTAGGTTACTGGATGATGCGTAACCACGGCAGCCGTGGAGTAACCGGCCTGATGGCCAGCTTTGAAGTGCACTATGCTGCTACCTTTGATGGTGGTTACCAGCCGTCGGGCTTCAATCCTCCGTTGCTTTACAACCTGGATGGGAACCACGATATTCTGAACCTGACCGCTGGTGTGACTGCTCTGATCAATGATCGTTCTACCGTCACTGCAGCCTTTGTGGCACCGGTGCGAAATGGTCCACAATCTGTGATTCCTCCTCCGCCGGGGAACCTGGGACCTTATGATTCCGATCGTTTCTTTGACTGGGGACTCACGATTCAGTTCAACTACTTCTTCAACTAATCTTTTCCTGAGTAGATTGCGTAAGAAGTACTTAAAACGATACGACTCCTTGTGTCTCATACGAAATCACCCCTGGTTCATTTTACAGAACCAGGGGTGATTTATATTTCAGCTACATCCAATACACCTTAGTCTCCTGAAAGGCACGGTCACACTGTCTATGGCCAGTCGATTGGATGACTGTCATTGATCAGCAGCAGGTATTTGAGTGTTTCCGGTTTGATGGTGTCGGGAAGGTAACGTGCCGCCCCGTCACAGAGTCCGACACTAAAACCTCCTGGCGAAAATCCACCCAGTTTCGGAAGTGTTTTCCCGTCAAAAGGAATGTCTTCCGGTTTGGTCCAGGGGATGTCCCGTCTCGCTTCCACGATGGCGATCGTATTGGAGGTACCGTCGGTGATCTGCCGCATGCTGACACCGGCGACCGGAACTGACTTTGACTCGACACCACTGCCTCCTCCTGGGCCGCCAGGGACAAACGCCTCTGTGCTCATCTCTATACCTGCCCTACCGGCGGGACGCGTAGATTTGCCGAACACGGTATTGGGGCCTACGACTCCCAGGTAAGAGGTCAGATAGCCGGGTCGGCTGTCATTGGGATGCTTAAAGACCGCGGGCATTTTTGCCAGAACTTTTTTGTTGTGCTCACTGTCCCAGGGTTCGTTGAGGCGATACTCCTTGTAAAGTTTCTCATGATCCAGGTACGGCAGCAATGCGACCCGCCAGCTGTGAGGTGTTTTCCCATCCGGTCCCATCACGACTGCCGGCGGAAAATGGCCATGTTTATCATGATAGAGATGCATGGCCAGAACCAGATGTCTGATATTACTGAATGAATCTAAACGCAAGGCTACCTGACGTGCTTCCAACAGGGCGGGCACAAAAGTTACCAGGGCATCGGCCAAGACAGCCAGATCAGACATAGAGGCAGTCAGACTGACTGTCTCCCCTTCCTGCTCGAACTGAATCGACTGAAGGAGTTTTTCCGCGAGCTGTATCAGGGGCAACTTTTTAATCTGCTCCTGTTGCCTTTCGAGGAGATACTGTTCCTGCCACTGCTCCAGCATATTTGCCCCCAGCACATGGGCTGCATCTAAAGTTTTTCTAACCTGATCTCCATGCAGCTCCTGATACAGAGTCGATCGGAGCGAAATCTTGCGATCGAGATTGATCCCTAACGTAATCACATCCGTATTATCCCAGACCGGTGCAAGGGATGGCTTCCAGAGATTGTGGTCAAAGCCGATATTCAAATGGTTCTTCCAGACTAACTCCCTGACCTGTCGCAGATTCAAGAGGGTGGCGATCATTTCGTGTTCGACTGGTTGCCATTGTTTTGACCACCGACTCGGTTTCTGTGACTTGTGGGCATGCAGCAGCTGTTTCAGTACCGTTAGTGATTGCGCAAAGATCAACTGGCGATCGTTCACAATTGACAGGCAGGACCTGGAAAAAGTTCTCGATTCGAAGTATTCAAATTCATCGGATACCACAGTAATTTTTCCACCACTGCTGAATGCCTTGATGACACTTTCCCGGTCAATGTCTTCTGTTGTTTGAATCACAGCGCCATATTGGGGGGACCTTGCCCCGTGACGGTCCAGATCAATTGCAAGAAAGATCAGTGTCAAACTGTCGATCTGCTGCAAAGGTAAACCCAGCGGGTAAAGTCGGGGGTACTTTTTCTGTGCCTGCTGGATTGAAAATCGGACATAATTCATCGAATCCTGCTGCAGCAATGTGGACGGCCGCAGGGCGAGCACTCCCAGGGCATTATTGGGAACATAGTCGAGGTTGAAGCTTTTTCCTGCCGGTTTTGAGGTCACTGATTTTGCCGCGGGCGGTTCCGCTGCTTCCTGTGCCAGACCGATCTGATTTCCGCGAAATCCAGCCGCCAGGAGACCGATTATCAGCATGGAACAGACTACCAGCACACGCTGGGAACGCGAGATCATTTTTTTCGAGGAACGCTTCTGCTTCAGCATTTCGATTCTCCTTAAAAAGGTGGAGTGCGTGGGGAGAAAGGCCCGCGCCGGTCCTGTGAGCCGATGATTTGACTGGGAAACGGCCATCTCCGCCAGGACGACCAGATAGGGATCTGCGCCGCCACTGGTAACGGCTGCGGACGCGTCTGCCGCCAGTTCCTGTTCCAGGCGGAGTCGCGCAACGAGCCAGTGAACCAGCGGATGATAGAAATAGAGCGACCGGCTGAGTTCTGCCCCCAGGATAGCCAGATAGTCTCGCTGCTGGATGTGAGCCAGTTCATGGGCGAGTACGGCCCGCAACTGCTCCGGGTTCCATTCCCGCCAGGCAGTAGGCAAGAGAATCACCGGTCGCCACCAGCCGATCACCGCCGCTGTGGTCAGTGAAGCATGCTCTCTTAATTGCAGTGGATGGGAGATTTGCTGTTCGGCAGCCAGGACATCCAGTGCTTCCTCTGCAGCGGTTCCCTGCAGTGAAGTCGCCTGACTTACCAGTCGTTTCAGTGAAAAGTATCCAAACAGCAGTCGAAGTGCGGCGAGCAGAAAGCCGCCCACCAGCAACCAGCCCACGATGCCCGCCGGCGTAGGAATGTTTGATGGCTGATCAACAACCGGTTCCTGTTGTAAACCTTTCAGAAACCCTTCCCAGACGGTTCCCCATTCCGATTCCTGCGGAAGCCGTTTCAAAGTTGGTAATTCCGAGGCATTCGCGGGTGCTGCCGGTGCGGTTGCACTCTGGTTGTCTGAAGTGGTTTTGATAGCGGGTGCTGCTTGCTTCCAGGTGGTCTGCCAGCGGGGCCAGGGACTGAAAGTGAGCAGCGCTAACAGCAAGGTCATCCCGACCGCACAGGAGAGCAGAAACGAGCGTGTACGGGGACCAAATCGTTTCGTGCCCAGATAAATTACAAGGGCTACCAGTGTCACAATCGTAACCTGCAATCCCAGCCAGAGCAGACTGATTCCAAGTTGATGCATCAGGGCGTCTCCTTCAGAATATCCTGGATGGCTTTGAGTTCCTGAGGACTTAACTGCCGCTCATCGAGCAGTCGCAGCAGCAGTTTTTCTCGCGAGCCTCCAAATACTTTTTGAATCATGTCCCCCAGCATGCTGCCGGAAACATCTTCAAACGAACGGGCACTTCGAAAAAGAAACGGACGGACCTCGTTGGTCTGCTCCAGAAACTCTTTTTCGACAAGGATCCGCACCAGTGTCGCGACGGTGGTGTAAGCCAGATCACGACCCGCTGCCTCCAGGGCATCACGGACTTGTGTGACCGTCAGTTCGACAGGCGACTCAGCTGTCTCCTGGTCCCAGAAAACATGCATGATTTCCAGCTCACGCGTCGTCAACTCTTTGGCTTTTGGTCGGGCCATAAATCGCTCCTGTAAGTGAAATACAGTCTGCAAACCAACATTTGGTTATTTAGATTTGGTTTTATAGTAATAAAGATTGCAGAGTTCGTCAAAGAAAATCTTTGATTTTTATGAAGCTGTTTCAGAATAAAAAAAGGTGCCCTCTCAAGTCTGTTTGAGAGGGCACCTTAGATTGATGGATCTGTCTGTAATTCTGAGAACTGCTTAGCGTTCTATGAGCGCTTCGGCTTCTTCTTCGCAGGACTCAGCTTCAGAGGGAAGTTCCAGCTGATACAGGTCCCGATCGCTGACTGTATAATGAGGCGCCGGGATCGGTTCCGGAGTGGCCAGCGGCTGATTGGTCTCTTTGGATCCGAACAGGGTCAGCGAGACCACTTTCAGGAACCCTTTCCAGGAAGAGAATGTCTGGTCGACTGCCGTTGGTTCATGTCCACAATGGACCATGCAGTCGCGACACTTTTCGTTGCCACTTTTGCGGCCGTACTGTTCCCAACTGGTGGAAGACATCAGTTCCTCGAAGGTTTCGGCATAGCCCTCTTCGAGCAGGTAGCAGGGTTTCTGCCAGCCAAAAATGTTGTAGGTCGGGTTGCCCCAGGGCGTGCACTCCAGTTCCCAGTTCCCTTTGAGAAACTCCAGAAACAGCGGGGAATGGTTGAAGGCCCAGGCTTTTTTGGGAGCTGCCAGGATACGACGAAACATTGAGATCGTCTGGTTGCGTTTGAGGAAGTGTTCCTGATCGGGGGCTTTTTCGTACTGATAGCCGGGAGAGAGCATCATACTTTCGATGCCCAGCTCGGCCAGTTCATCGAACAACTGACGTACGCGGTCCGGGTCTGCATTGTTAAAGAGGGTGGAATTAGTCGTGACGCGGTGCCCTGCTTTGACGGCCGCTTTGATGGCACTGATCGCTTTATCGTAGATGCCTTCCCGGCAAACCGAGGCATCATGGTCTTCACGAATGCCATCCAGGTGAATGGAAAAGGTGAGATACTTGGAGGGAGGATAGTTCTCGAGGTGTTTTTCGAGTAAGATCGCGTTCGTGCAAAGGTAAACGAACTTTTTACGGGCGACCAGGCCGGCGACGATTTCCGGCATCTGAGGATGCAACAGCGGTTCGCCCCCGGGAATGGAAACGATAGGAGCACCACACTCATCCACTGCCTGAAAACACTTCTCGGGGCTGAGGTTTTGTTTGAGGATATTGGTGGGAAACTGAATTTTCCCGCAGCCGGCACAGGCCAGATTACAGCGGAACAGCGGTTCCAGCATCAGCACCAGGGGATAACGTTTGACTCCTTTGATCCGTTGAGTCACGACATATTTAGCTACAGTCCACATCTGCGAAAGGGGGACACCCACAATCACCTCCATGTTGTTGCGAAAAATTCTAAATCCGTTCAGAATAGCGGGTTCATAGCAGTTTTCAGAAACCCTGTCACCCCCAAAAAGCACGTATCCCGCAATCCAGCAAAGAGTTATTGAAGGTTTAACCAGTTTCTCATGAAAATCGCCGCTCTGAAGGCTTATCGGATACGTGTCCCGCTGAAACGAAAGATCACCCATGCGTCGTTCAGCCGGTCTGAATCTGAGTCGATTCTGGTCTGCTGTGAGCTGGATGACGGTACCATTGGCTGGGGAGAAGCGGTCCCGCGGGCTTATGTGACAGGAGAAACCCCCGATTCCGTTCTGGCACAGTACCAGGCGACCGATTTCCGGGAAATGACGGACTGGCGCTGGAATTTAACCCAGGAAGTAGTGCCCCTCTGCCAGCACATCACATTATCAGAAGCTACGGACGTGCCTGCTGAATATCAGGCGCGATGCTGTTTTGGTAACGCCGCCCGGTGTGCCCTGGAACTGAGTCTGCTGGATGCCGCCACCCGTGCTCAGGGGGAGTCCCTGTCCGCCATCTTTCCGTACCTGGATGAAGATCGGTCTCTGATTCAGTCGCTCCCCTCCGTCCGCTACAGTGCCGTGCTGACGTCCATGAAGCCGCTCAAGCAGACAGTCTTATCACTGCTATACCGTCTGACCGGCTTTCGGCAGTGTAAAGTCAAAGTCGGCATGCCGGGCATTGATGATCGAGCCCTGCTCCGCAAAGTTCGCAAACTGACAGGCTCGCGAATGGGACTGCGGATCGATGCCAACGAAGCCTGGAACCGTACCGAACTGGAAACGCGGGATGCCGATTTTCAACCGTTGCAGATCCAGTCGATCGAGCAGCCTGTGGCCCATACATCGATCGATGAACTCAAACATATCCGCGGGCAGCTCAGTGCACTGGTCATGCTGGATGAATCGTTATGCAGTCAGGAGGATGCGGAACGTGCGATCTCAGAAGGCTATTGCGATGCCTTCAATCTGCGGATTTCCAAGCTGGGAGGCCTGATTCCCACGTTTCAAATTGCTCGAATGGCCCACCAGGCGGGGATCCGCTGTCAGCTGGGTTGCCAGGTGGGAGAAACGGGAATTCTGTCTGCGGCGGGACGTCATTTTGCGTGCAGCATTCAGGAGTTGGACTTTCTGGAAGGGAGTTTCGATCGCTTTCTGCTCAAACAGAACATCATCAACGAAAAGATCTCGTTTCAATGGGGAGGCGTGGCGCCTGCTCTGCAAGGCCCTGGGCTGGGTGTAACCGTGAATCCAACACGTTTAGCGCAGTTCGTTGATCAGGAAATGCAATTGATCTGATCGAATATCAGGGGATCAGAAAGACCAGACCAGTGACGGTCAGACTTTCAAAGAGTGCTCCGCGGCCGCTCACGGGTAGACGTTCAACCTGATACGGCGGGCAGTTGCCCGGGCGTTCATAGCCCAGCGTGTACTGGCACTCATACAGCGGATAGGCACCAATCATATAAGGCAGTGCCGGGATTCGACCGAAAAAGCGTCCTGCGGAAATGAAGGGTTGAATGGCAGCACCGTAGTTGTAGCCATAACGCTCGAGGTAAGGCTCTTCAAAGTAGAGCGGATTATGTGGGACCGCTGCGGCGACCCAGTCTTTCGTCACCAGCTGCCAGTCACGGGTGGTTCCCATAGTGACCTTTTCCGCGGGGATTTCTCCCAGATGCTCTGCCGCGGTATTCGTGGGCAGGTCTCCTGTAGGAGGCTTTGTATTCAGAGTCAACGATGTTAATGGCTTCAGTCCCAGTTCAACCAGCCGGGGTGATTTTTTCTGGTCTGGTTTCGCAGTTTCCGGCATTGGCAGGGGAGTTTCAGGAGCAGGTGGAACGGCTGCGGGTTCCTGAACGAAATAAAATTCTGGTTCGCTCTCACTTTCGATGACTGGCTTCTTTGCTTCCACAGGCGCCTCTGAAACCGGCTCAGGAAAACGAACACCGGTCAGCTCGATGGGCTGAAAATCGGTCTTTTCATCGAACTCCAGTGAGATTTTCCGTGGCTCAGGCAGGGGAGGCAACGTTACCGGTTCAGGAACAGATTCCGGCTTTGATTTTTGGTGATTTTGATATTTATTGAAGCCGGTAATCGTGATCTGGTCAGATTTTACGTCGTCATGCGTCTTATCGGGTGTGGACTGTCTGCGTGAGGCAGCGGCCTGGGCCAACGCAGACATTTTGACTGTGTCGTATTCTGGAGCCACTGAGAAGAGCGCGGCCTGATTCGTTGCACAACCGCTGACAAACAGGCAGCAGAGGCAAAGCAGGAATCGAGGCGGATTAACTTGCAACCTAATCAAAACAGGCGCTCCAGTGGATTAAGTATCTGGTATTACAGTGTTTAAGCTGTGAATATCAGTTTCGGATTCGTCGAATCGAGAGTACTCATTATCAATTATCGGCTACTGGAATGAACCGGGGACATCAGTGTCAGACTGAGCAGCAAGGTCAACACAAACCCCCTATTCATTCAATTGTGCGAAGTTTAGGGAGATAGCAGAAATGCACAAAAGGGCACATCCTGAAGCCGGTAGCTGCAGGATTTCGTTGTTTCTCTGCGAAACTTCAGATTGGAAATGAACTTCGTTCGTATTTTGTCAATTCACCAACGTAGGGTGATTAGACCGGTTGAGGAAACGAAAACAATCATAACCTGGAACTGAACCAGAACTAACTGATTAAAACGGCTGTAATACTTATAAAGACTATAGATTTCCATTTTTGACAGATGTGTCTGCTCCGTTAAAAATCGTTGACATACCATTTGGTGAGTAAAGATAATATGGGGAGTTTTTCTGCAAAATCGTTGACCTGTTCGCAGGTGCACATGTCGGCCAGGGGTAAGGCGGTTTCAGCAGAAATGCAGGGTCGGTGTGCGTAAAACGCTCCCTGTTTGTGTTCCCCTCTTCTGTATTGCCTCTTGAATGGTATTCGCGAACTCGTGCCATCAGATCTCTGTGCATTACAAGGAACTCGAAGGAGCATCTCAACGTGCGATTTTTAGAATGGCTGAACCGATGCCTCGGCAAGACTCCCCCTGCCCCCAACCTCGAGTTCAATTCGCTCCGCGCTGACAGTCATGCTGGACTGGAACTGGTGCGTCTGGAAGAGCGTATCGTTTTAAATGTGGACGCCGGTGTCTCCGGCAGTCTCAACGAAGTCCTCGAAATCAGCCTGGATGCTGCCAATGATGAGGCAACGGTTTCTGTCGTCGATGGGGGCGCTACCATTCAGGTCGACGATGGTTTAAATCTTCCCGACAGCATCATGCAGTTTAATGCGAGCCAGATCAATTCGATCCTGGTGACCGGTGTAGATCCATCTCAGACGGTTAATTTCCTGGGCCAGAACGATCTGATCGTCCCCGATTCCCTGAACCTGACCGGTTTCACCGGCGATGTGAATATCGGCATTCAAATTGATGTCGGGACAAATTCCGCTCCCGAATTCAGCGCGTCCTCCACTGTGACCTATTTGGGACAGTATGATCGCGTGGGTGACCAGTTGAATGTCATACTCCAGAATCAGCTTGGTGCCGATGACTCTTTTGCCGTCCAGATTAATGGTTCTGATGTCGAAATCATCGATCAGAATCATTCAAATACCCTGCTCTATTCCACCTCGCTGGCTGGCCTGAATTCGATCCAGATACAAGGGGCGGATGGAGAGACGGATCTGTTATCGCTCAATTACGGTGACTCACAACTCACTCAACTTTCGATCTCCTTCGATGGTGGACTGGGAGGCAACGATACCCTGGAATTCTTCGGGGGCACGTTTGATACAATCACCCACCATTTTACAGGTCCCGGAAGCGGCTCAGTTGATTTCAGTGGGAATGCGATTACCGAAATCAATTATTCCGGTCTGGAACCAGTATTCGGCGGCAATAATACGGCCAACAATGTCGAGATCGAGCTCCCCACAGCGACGAACGATGCCGTACTGGAAAATGCGCCTCTGCCGGGCGAGATGCAGATTCGCAGCCTGAGCAGCAGTTTCGAGCTGACCACCTTCGCCTCCCCTGCTGATTCGCTCAAAATCACCACTGCCGGCGGCAACTCGATCGTCGACCTCAATTCCTATGATGCTACCTTCGCTCCGACCGATCTGATTCTCTCCGGTCAGGCGAGTGACACGTACCAGCTGGCAGGCAGCGATCTGCTCGATGACAGTGTCTCACTGACTCTGGCCGGGGGCGCCATACTCGATCTCGGTACCTTCAACGAAACCGTCGATCAGTTCACACTGGAAGACGGGACCGTGATTGCCTCAGGCGGCATTCTGACAGCGCAGTCCGATCTGAATCTGCAGTCTGGCAGTGTCAAAGCACAATTAAACGGAACAAACCTCATCAAAAATGGCTCCGGGACCGTGATCCTGGACGCGTTAAACGGATACACCGGCTCGACCACCATCAACGACGGCACACTGCAACTGGCACAATCGAATGCGATTCCCAATACATCGAGTGTCGACCTGACCTCTGTGACCAGCGTACTGGATCTGGACGGATTCTCTGTTTCACTGACTTCCCTGACCGGGACGGGGAGCGTGCTGCTCGGAGGACCTTCAGGTTCACTGACTCTCAATCAGGCTGTTTCCACAACAGCAACGTTTGGCGGCGGGATCTCTGGAAACGGCAGCCTGACCATCGGCGGTGCGGGTGAAGTCATTCTTTCCGGTAACAGTTCCTTCACTGGTGCCACCAACGTGCAAAATGGTGTTTTGAAAGTGGACGGGACGCTGGCCACTTCGAAAGTCATCGTCGCGACCGGGGCCACCCTGGGTGGTTCAGGCAGCGTCAATGCCCCTGTCACCATCAATGCAGACGCCGCACTGGCGCCAGGTTCCAGTCCCGGTTTTCTCAGCACAGGCGATCTGACACTCGACGCCGATGGCAATTTGAATATTGAAATCAATGGCACCGCTGCAGGCACACAATACGATCAGATCCAGGTCACAGGCGGAGTCGATCTGACAGGTGCCAAGTTGAATATCAGCAGTAGTTTTACCGCTTCCGCCGGTGATCAGTTCCTGCTGATCGATAACGACGATACTGACAGTGTGACAGGAGAATTCGTCGGTCGATCGGAAGGAACCTTGTTCAATTTCAATGGAAATCAGGTCTACATTTCCTACGTGGGTGGCGATGGTAACGATGTTGTCCTGGTGGTCAATACTCCCCCTTCTGCGGCAAATCAAATTTTTTCTGTCGATGAAAATCCGGCAAACACCACTTCCGTGGGTACGATCGCCGCGGCAGATCCGAATGTTCCCCCGGGCGATCTGACGTTCAGCCTCACGGGGGGATCGGGGCAGACCGCCTTTAACGTCAGTACTGACGGCGAGATCACAGTGGCTGATTTCACTCAGCTGGATTATGAAACAACAACTTCGTTTGAGCTGGAGATTCTGGTTACCGATGACGCCGGGGCGACCGACACGGCAACGATTACTATCAATCTCAATCCGGTCAACGATAATACTCCCGTCGTGAACAATCAGATATTGAGTGTCGATGAAAATACGACCAATGGCACTAATGTCGGAACGGCGATCCCTGCCAGTGATGCCGACCTTCCCAATGACAGCCTGACGTTTACCAAAACCGGAGGAACCGGAGCGGCTGCATTTGACATCTCTTCCAGTGGTCAAATCACCGTTTCTGATCAGAGTCTGCTCGACTACGAAACCACAACCTCGTTCGACCTGGATATCCTGGTCACTGATGCAGTGGGAGCGACGGACACGGCCACCATTACGATTAATCTCAATCCGGTGAATGACAATGCACCGGTCGTGCTCAATCAGATCAGAAGTATCGACGAGAACTCACCGAATGGCACTCCTGTGGGGACTGTGATTGTCGCTACAGACGACGACCTGCCGAATGATTCACTAACCTTTACTGAAGTGGGAGGCAGCGGGGCGGCTGCATTTGACATTTCTTCCAGCGGTCAAATCACGGTAGCAGACCAGAGCCTGCTCGATTACGAGACCACGACTTCCTTTACATTGGACATCATGGTATCCGATGGTGTGAACGCAACGGACACGGCAACCATCACGATCAATTTGAATCCGTTGAACGATAATATTCCGGTCATCGCCAACCAGATACGGGATGTCGATGAAAATTCCGCCAATGGGACGCTCGTCGGCGCGGTGCTTGTCGCCAGTGATGCCGATCTGCCGGGCGATACTCTGACCTTCTCCGAAGCGGGGGGCACGGGGGCTGCTGCCTTCGATATTACATCTGCCGGCCAGATTGTGGTCGCGGATCAGAGTCTGCTCAATTATGAAACCAACCCCACTTACACACTGGATGTGATTGTTGATGACAATGCCGGTTCGACCGCAACGGCGACCGTGACGATCAATCTGAACGACCTGGTGGAAACCATGGTGGTGGCCGCCGGTGACTGGTCCAGCAATGACATCACGATTATTCGGGACGGCAGCCAGATTCGCATTCTGGAAACGGGTACTTCGAATGAGATCGTGACCTCGCACGAATTTGACAAGGTTTCCAGTATCATCATTACCGGAAATGGATCCGACAACACCGTCCGGCTGGACATGAGCGTCGATACGATTCTGCCGCCGAGTGGCATCAGCTTTGATGGAGCCGGCGGATCGAATACGCTGGTCAGTGCAAATCAGACGACCGACTGGCTGATCGACGGCACCAATTCCGGAAGCCTGCTCTCCGGGGCCGTCAGCTTCAGTAACGTTGAGAATCTGACCGGAAACGCAGGAGCAGACAACTTCGTCTTCCAGGATGGCGGTCAGATCACCGGCACCCTGTCGGGGGGCAACGGATCGGACAGTATTGACTTCTCGGCTGTTACCAGCGCGGTCAATGTCGATCTGCAGAACAGCAGTGCCACGAACCTCAATCTGTTTGGCGGAATCGAGAAACTCAGTGGCGACGGCACACTGGATTCCATCAGTGGCCTCACTGCAGGTACTACGTATCTGATTGATGGTGTGAATCAGGGATCGGTCTCCGGCATCGACTTCGACGGGTTCAGTCATCTGACCGGCTCGACGGGAATCGATACTTTCCAGTTCAGCGGCAACGGTCAGATCACCGGCAGTATCGACGGTCTGGGTGGCAGCGATAGTCTGGATTATTCGGCATCCACATTCAGTCTGGCCCTTGGACTGTCATCAACGGGTACGACAGATGGCTTTGCCGGTTCGGAATCTTCCACGCTGGCAGCCTTTGACAATATTGATTCAATCCAGGGAAGCGGCAACAGCGATACGCTGACCGGGATCAATGCAGGAGCGATCTGGACGCTCGATGGAGCCAATCAATACAGTTCAACGAATACATTGAGTTTCAGCGGATTTGAAAATCTGACCGGGGGAACCGATGTAGACAGCTTCAACATCACTGGCAGCCAGTCGCTGAATCTGGCTGGCAATTCTGGAAATGATGTCTTCTCCTTTGCGGACAGCGCCTCGCTGACCGGTACGATCGATGGCCAGGCAGGAGCGGACCAGATCGATTATTCTGCTTTGACAACGTCTATTGACGTGGTGCTCACAGCCAATGGATCCTATGACGGGTTCCAGGGGACCGAAGCGACGGTCAGTGGTGGTTTTGACAACATCAATAATGTTGCCGCCGGTTCGGGAACGGCGGACAAGCTGACCGGGCAGAACGCGACTGCCACCTGGTCGATTCAACCGGCCAGCATCTATGGCAGTGGGACTTCGCTCTCTTTCTCCAGTTTTGAAACGCTCCAGGGGGGAAGCGATGTCGACCAGTTCAACATCAATGGTTCTCATTCACTGGATCTGCAGGGAGGTCTGGGAAATGATGTCTTCAGTTTCAACAATAACAGTTCCACACTCAACGGTTTGATTGACGGCCAGGGAGGCAGCGATCATCTGAATCTCGTCAACTACAGTGCCGACCTGAATGTGGCACTCAGCGGCCTGGGCAGTATCGATGGCTTTGATGGAACCGAATCAGCGAAATCAGTCAGTTTTGCGAACATCGACCAGTTGACCGGGGGCAGCGGTACCAATTCACTGACCGGCATCGACAGTGCCGCCACGTGGACGCTGAATGGGACCAATACCTATGTCAGTACGAACTCGCTGACTTTCAGCAGTTTTGTGAATCTGACCGGCGGCAGTGATACCGACATCTTCAACGTCACCCCGGATTCGGAAGCATTCAATATTACAGGCGGCGATCCGATCAGCAATCCGCTGGGCGATCAGCTCAATATAGACACTTCCACAGCCGGGACCGCTGTTGTCTCGAACAACGGTGAAGGTTCCGGTTCGGTCACGGGAAGCTTCCCCACTGTCGCATACAGTGAGATCGAGAACTTCGCGATCTCCGGGACAGTGGATGTCGAACTGGATGGTACTGCCAACGCTGACGACATCGAAATCCTCGTCAATGGGGGCGATATTGAATACCGTCTGGGCGGGATTCTGATTGGCACCAGTTCCCTGTCTGACACCACTACGATTACGGTTAAGGGAGGAGACGGTGATGACAGCCTGACCGTCGATGCTGCCCTGGCAACAGAGGGCATCACCGTTGATTATGATGGGGAAGGCCAGGATTCGACCAGCCCGGGCGATGTTTTGAATCTGCTGGGCACGACGACGTCGGTGGAATATTTCTTTACTGACAGCAGTTCCGGTTCGATCCGCATTGATGGTTCCGGGACCGACTTCATCACCTACAGCGGCCTGGAGCCGATCACTTCGACGATCAATACTACCAACGTGACCCTGAATTACAGCAGCGTTGCCGAAATCATTACGATCAGCGACGCAGGCAGTGGCCAGACACAGATTACTTCGACTGCCGGCGAAACGCTGACATTCACAAACCCCACCGGTCTGTTGACCATTAATACCGGTGACGGGGCAGACCAGATTGAGCTCAATTCCCTGGCCGCGAACTTTACGGCTTCCCTGACGATCAATGGAGAAGGCGCAACAGATACGTTGAATGCGAATGGCAGCCTGACATTCGCTTCCGGAAAAAGTGTAGAACTGAATGTAGAGTCAATCAATGTCGCCAATTCTGTTTCTCTGACCGCAGCCAGTATCGCCTTCAATGCCGACAGCGTGGATCTGGACGGCGATCTGGTAGCCACGACGGTTTCCGGCGATGCCGCAACAGTCAATGTGCTGGGCTCGGCCGGTGGGGCTGACATCCAGGATGCGGTCGATATCGCAGGCACGGGTGGCGTGATCAACATTGCTGCCGGCGTCTATCATACAACGGGCACATTGGATATTGATGAATCGGTCTCCCTGATCGGAGCCGGAAAAGACGTCGTGGAAATCCGCAAAGCGGGTGCTCCGACAAATAACTACGATATCGCTGTCAATATCACAGCCAATGATGTCTCGATTTCCGGAGCTCAGCTCGGCTGGGAAACTCACACTTCCGCAACCGACTATCAGGGCTATGTGGTTTACACAACGGCAGACAACACCACGTTAAACAACCTGCTCTTCGGAGACAACTATCGCAGTGCCGTCGTTTTTGAAGGGGCGAACAACCTCGAAGTTTCTGATTCCATCTTTGAGGGGAACTATGGCCGCGCCGCGATCCGCGACGGGGATTACGGCAGTGGTGAGAACTTCCTGATTACACGAAACGAATTCCGGGAAACGCATTTTCGCTGGGGACCGATTGCGATCGGACCTCAAGGCACCTATGGTGATCCGAACAACTATGCCTTCAGTGGTGAGATTTCCTTCAACTACTTCGGCAACGGACTGGAGGCGGGGGCGTTTCAGGAAGCCGGCGATCAGAATTATACCGTCACCATTACCAACCGGGGTATGACGGCCGACGGGATCGACATCAACCACAATACATTCGACTGGCAGGATTCTTCCACGACGAATGGAAATGGCATCTATGCCCAGCCGGGCGGAGTCTACTTCGATCCCTCCCTGGCGGTGCCGGTAAATTCGGTGAATATCACCAACAACATCTTCAACGGTTTCAGTTACGAGGGACCACAGCCGACCACCGATCCGCTATGGCACCCGGCAGACGGCGTATTTGGGGGTGCCCTCGAATTTGACGGTGTGGACGATTTCGGAATATTCCAGTCTGCCAATTTTGACGTCGGTGAATCCGGAACGCTCAGTTTCTGGGTCAACATGGACGATCAGGGGCGCCGGAACCAGTTCTTCGAAGGTCCCAATAACGGGGGGATGGAGTTCCAGTACCGTACGAATGGTAACGGTCAGTTCTTCGGCAGCCCCAACCGCAATGACGGGAATGGAAATACCTATGTGATTCAAAATGGTGGGGCCGACGGGACCACTGGTGTCTGGCAGAACATCCAGTATACCTGGGATTACAACGGCGGTGTGAATCCCGAAATGCATCTCTATGTAGATGGTGTCGAAGTTGGCTATCTCAGCGGGACCTATGACTCCGATCTGTCTCAGTGGACGGCCACTGTCAGTACGATTAATGAACTGATGAATGTGGGCCGTGATCCGGGGGACAGCAGTCGTTACTTCGACGGTATGATGGACGATGTCGGCTGGTTCGATCAGGCTCTGGGACAAACGGACCTGGATACGGTTCGCACAACGGGTGTCAGCGCCCTGTCCGGTGATTCCCGCCTGGTCGCGCACTGGGACTTCGATCAGACCTCCGGGGATATTGCCGTGGATAATGTGAGCGGCATCCAGATGTATTTGTCTACGAATGGGATCGTGCCCTTCGGTCCTGAATTCCAGGAAACTGTCGGAGTCTTTGGCGGCGCGCTGGAATTTGATGGCATCGACGACTTCGCCACTTTCCAGGATGCCTCTTTTGATGTCGGCAAAAAAGGGACTTTGAACTTCTGGATCAAAATGGACGATACCGGCAGACGGAACCAGTTCTTCGAAGGTCCTGACAACGGCGGATTCGAATTCCAGTATCGGACCAACGGCGGTGGTCAGTTTTATGGTCGGACCCAGGATGGCGGTGACTATACGATCCAGTCCGGAGGCTTTGGTGGAGTCGCTTCCGCCATGAATCCCGATGGTGTCGAAGGGGACTGGACCAACATCCAATACACGTGGGACGCCGACACTGGCGAAATGCACATCTACATCAACGGGTCGGAAGCTCCGTACCTGTCTTCGTATGATGAAAACCTGTCCGGCTTCGACAGTACTCACTTCACCGACACGATCAATGGTCTGATGAATGTGGGCCGCGATCCAGGTACCAGCGGACGCTTCTTTGACGGGCTGATGGACGATATCGGCTGGTTCAATGATGTGCTGGATTCCACCGATCGGGCCACAATCATGAACACCGGCGTTGCCAGTCTGACCGGCGATTCCCGGCTGGTCGCGCACTGGAATCTGGATGATGCTGCAGGGACCACTGTCGTATCGGGTGACAGCGGGACGAATATCACACTGTATCTGCAGGCGGAACCTCCCCTGCCCCCTATTGAAGGCTTTGGTGTCCTCGCTCCTCTCAACGCGAATGTGACCTATAACGCCTTTAACGGGAATGATCTCGATTCGAATGTAACACTCGATTCGACAAACACGTTTGGCGATCCGCTGTTTGCTTATGCCAATGATCCTTCGTATGTCAGTACAGATTCGCTGGAAACACAGTTTGCGATCGGTTTTGGTTCTTCTGCCGCTTATGGCTCTGCGGAATTTGCGGCCGATACGAATACGAACCTGCCTCACATCGGCGCTTTTCAGAACCAGCCTACGGTTTACCCGGGGGTCTATGGATCAGGCGACATTGTTGTCTATGGAACTGGAGAAGACGATCAGCTGGTGCTGATGCTGACTGGCGAAGACACGGCGTCCTTTGTGTTGACGCGGGACTTTGGAGGCCCAAATGAAACGGTCCTGGCCACAGTGTCGGTAGTTGACATCACCTCGATCACGTTCAATGGTCTCGGCGGAGACGATGTGTTGATCATCAATCAGCCCGACAACCTGTTCTTCAATCCTTCTGGTGGCATCATTTTCAATGGTGGTTCCCAGAACAATGACGGTAACTCACTGGGGATTACCGGCGTCAATGGCGACACACTCGTGCTCAATCACAGTACGCCGCTGGAAGCGGATTCGGTGGCCTATGTCTTTACGCCGGACAGCGTGCCTGCGGAAGGGGAAGATGGAAACATCACCATTTCCGACAGCAGCATGAGTGATGGATCGACTACGATCACCTTTACCGGACTGGAGCCAATCCTGGACAACCTGCTGGTGGCGAATCGGGATTTCGACTTTACCGATGCAGACGAAACCATTTCGCTGTCTGACGATGGTGTGATCGGCGATAATTATTCGTTTATTGATTCCACGCTCAGTGAATCGGTACTGTTTCTGGATCCGACCAGTTCGATCACAATCCGCACCGACAGTGTGGGAACTCCCACAGGAGTTGACACCGTCCTGGTCAATTCACTGGACAGTCTGTTCGACGCCAGCCTGTCGATTCTCGCAGGCGACGATGATCCAGTGACCTTCCAGAGTACCATCGATCTGTTTTCCGGCGATCTGTACGTCACTGCGGAAAGCGTGAATATTCTGGCCGACATTGATGCCGCTTCTGTCGAAATCAGTTCTTCGGGCGTGACGAGCACGACTTTGAATGGTGGTACCGTCACCACAACAGGCTCTCAGCTCTACCACGATGCGGTGAACTTTGTCACCAACACGACACTTACCAGTACTGGCGGCAGCAGCATTCAGTTTGATGGAACGATCGATGGTGCCATTGATCTGGAACTCGACACGATCGGAACCACGATCTTTAACGACGCGATCGGCAGCAATACGGCTCTGAGCAGCCTGACAACAAATGCCGGTGGCACGATACAGATCAATGGTGGCAGCATCGAAACCAGCGGCGATCAGATCTTTAATGACGATGTCGAACTGGGGGCGAATACGATTCTCACCAGTAGCGGCAGTGGTGCGATCACCTTCCACGAGCGGTTGAACGGAACCTATACGCTGGAAATCAAGACCGACGGTGACACGACCTTTAATAATACCGTCGGTGACACGAACGAACTGGCCAGCCTGACGACCGATGCTAACGGAACGACCAACGTCAACGGGGGCAGCATCGCCACGACCGGAGGACAGCTATTCAACGATGCGGTCATGCTCGGGGCAGATACCGTTTTATCTAGTTCCGCTTCCGGAACCATCCAGTTTAAATCGACATTGAACGGAGCTCACAACCTTAACGTCAACACAGACGGAATTACGATCTTCGATGATCAGGTCGGGAATTCAGCGTCTCTCGACAGTCTGACGACCGATGCGAATGGTACCACCCAGATCAATGGCGGCAGCATTGAAACAACGGGCGACCAGATCTTCTATGACGACGTGGAACTGGGCGACAACACAATACTGACCAGCACCAGCAGCGGCGCAGTCACATTCGACCAGACTCTGAACGGCTCATTCACTCTGGAAGTCAAAACCGCGGGCGACACCACTTTTAACGGCACCGTGGGCAATGCGAATGAACTGACGAGCCTGACCACCGACGCTGATGGGACAACCAACATCAATGGTGGCAGCATCGCCACATCGGGCGGCCAGCTGTTTAACGATGCTGTGGTGCTGGGAGACAATACCATCCTCTCCAGTTCCGCCAGCGGTACGATTCAGTTCGTTTCGACTTTGAATGGGGCGTATACGCTCAATATCAATACTGACGGGACGACCATCTTCGACGATCAGGTGGGTAACTCAGCCGCCCTGGTCAGCCTGACTACGAACGTGAACGGTACGACGCAGATCAACGGGGGAAGCATCGAAACCACCGGCGATCAGATCTTCAATGACGATGTCGAACTGGGGGCGAATACGATTCTCACCAGTACCGGCAGCGGGGCCATCACCTTCCACGAGCGGTTGAACGGAACCTATACGCTGGAAATCAAGACCGACGGTGACACGACCTTTAATAATACGGTCGGTGACACGAACGAACTGGCCAGCCTGACGACCGATGCTAACGGAACAACCAACGTTAACGGGGGCAGTATCGCCACGACCGGGGGACAGCTATTCAACGATGCGGTCATGCTCGGGGCAGATACCGTTTTATCTAGTTCCGCTTCTGGAACCATCCAGTTTAAATCGACACTGAACGGAGCTCACAACCTTAACGTCAACACTGACGGAACTACGATCTTCGATGATCAGGTCGGGAACTCAGCGTCTCTCGACAGTCTGACGACCGATGCGAATGGTACCACCCAGATCAATGGCGGCAGCATTGAAACAACGGGCGA
>NZ_CP037421.1:2332246-2333494 GCF_007748155.1 Gimesia panareensis | reverse complement strand
GGTGGACTTCGGCACGACGATCCCCGGCATCCCGGTTGCCAAGACCTTTACTATTACGAATCTCTCGGCCGATGCGGTGGACGTGACCGGCCTGATCGAGTTCCCGCCCGGGTTCAGCATCGATCCGGCCTCGCCGTTCGGTACGGATACGGTGCCGGTGAACATTGCGGGCTTCGGTTCGGTGACCTTCACCGTGCAGTTCGACGGCGGCACCACCGGTTCGACCTACGGCCAGCTCTCGTTTACCACGGGAGACGCCGATGAGAATCCTTACAACTTCACCGTTGTGGGAGCCGCCGGACCGGCGACCGTGGGGATCAACGACACTGACTTCGCCACCAGCGGCAGCTGGACGGGGCACACCCCGGGTGACGTCGGTGATCCGGAATTCCTGTATACGGGCGAGCCTTACGTGGGCGGCACGGGTACCAATCAGGCGAGCTGGACCTTCGATGTGGAACCGGGACGCTACCAGGTGGTGGCCCACTGGTACGTCCATCCGGACGTCAGCCCTTACGGACGGGCTGCCGCTACGAATGCCCCGTACACGATCTTCTCGGACGCGACGCCGGTCGCCACCTACCGGGTCAGCCAGCAGACCAGCTCGGACGACTTCCTGGATGACGGCACCTGGTGGGAATACATCGGCGATCCGGTCGTGATCAACGACAGCACCCTGACAGTGGTTCTGAGTGACGATGCCGACGGCATCGTGTATGCCGACGACGTGCGGATCATCCGCGTGGTGGATCCGGTGATCAAGGTCGAAGTGGACGGGGGCGCTGTCGAAGATGGCGGCACCGTGGACTTCGAAGACACGATCATCGGTGCTCCGGTGGTCAAGACCTTCACCGTGACGAACTTCGGCGAACGGAACATGGCCCTGGGGGCGATCAACGTGCCGACCGGCTTCAGCCTGGTCACGGGCTTCGGGGATACGAACCTGGCCCCGGGGGCTTCGACGACCTTCACGCTGCAGATGGACGCCAGTGTGGGCGGCAGCTTCAGCGGGATGGTGAGCTTCGGAGCCGACCTGGCCGAAGAGAACCCGTTTAACTTCACGGTCAGCGGTTCGGCTGCGGACTCGATGATCGTAGACAACGGCGATCTGGCCTACAGCACCAGCGGGGCAGCCTGGGATGAACAGCAACGCGGCTCGCAGTCCGATCTGGAGTTCTACCAGCAGGACCAGGACGTGCTGCTGGGCGGCGATCTGCTGGGAACGAACACCGCGACCTGGACCTTCGA
>NZ_CP037421.1:2178972-2179524 GCF_007748155.1 Gimesia panareensis | reverse complement strand
ATCGAAGTGGTCCCGCGGGGCACTGTCGGCGTCGTTGGTCAGCGTCACCGTCAGCACACCCCCGACCACCTCGAAGGAGGTATTCAGGTCGAACCAGGCCGTGCCGTCTTCAGCGAAGCTGGAGGGGACCAGCGTCTGGTCCACCTCGAGAGCGAAGGCCCCGGCTCCGCCGTCCAGGGAGAACGGTGCGTCCGCAGCCCGGTTGTACAGGGCGGGCCAGGTCGTGGAGACCTGGTAGAAACCGTCGGCCAGACCGCTGAAGGTCCAGGTCGCCGTATCCGTGCCGGCCGGCGCGGGGGTATTGCCCGGCTGATTCGGAATCGCACCGGCGATATCGTCTTCGTAGCCGGAGGCACCCAGGTTGACGCCCGTCGTATAGGTTTCGAAGCCGGCGGTCGCCGAGAAGTCGGCGTCGCCGTTGTCGATGATCACCACGTTGGAGACCTGACCGTGCAGCAGCAGGTTGAAGGTCGCTTCGTCCACGTCGTCGGTGTCGAACGAGAACAGACCGGACCGGTCGCCGAAGGCGGTCGAGTCCATGGTGATGTCAAA
>NZ_CP037421.1:984312-1031812 GCF_007748155.1 Gimesia panareensis | reverse complement strand
GGGGAAACCACGATCATCGCTCCGGGGACGACCTATAAAGAAATCAGTCGCAATCATCTCAAAGAACCGACGCTCGCCTCCTATGCGGTCGCCGGCGACACGCTACTGATTCGCACGAAGTCTCAACTCTATCGGATTGGTAAATAACTTCTCGATTCACCTTTAACCCATTATTGTATCCGGTGTTCCCTGCAGATGTGGGCGGGCGGTGCGGTCTCTATTGAGTGAGAGATCCCTGCCCGACGCGTCCGGAGAACGCCCCTACAGGATTGAATTACACTAGAATTCCAGACGCATGACCGCTCCAGTACCTTCAGAAGAACCCGTTAAAAAAATAGTGATTGCCTCCGACCATGCCGGGTATCGCTACAAAAGACGCATCATCGAATACCTGACGCAACAAGGCTACCAGGTCGAGGATTTCGGCACCGACTCCACCGAGTCGGTCGATTACCCGGACTTTATCTTTCCCGCCGCCAAAGCGGTTGCAGCAGGTCAGTTCGAGCGAGGAATCGTGCTGGGGGGATCAGGCAACGGCGAGGCGATCGCAGCCAACCGGATCAAAGGGGTACGCTGTGCTCTCTGCTGGAATGAAAAGTCAGCTCGCCTGGCACGGCAGCACAATAACGCCAACATGATTTCGATCGGCGAGCGGATGGTTTCGCTACACGATGTGTATGAGATCATCGATATCTGGCTCACCACTCCCTTCGAGGGAGGCCGGCACCTGCGACGGATCGAGAAGCTGGACGAATAGCTGGTATCTACAGCAAAACAGCGTAATTTTAGACCCGCCCATTAATACAAACGGCATTTATTAAATGGCGTTGACAAAATAATCACAGCCTGTAAGGTGGAGGAGTGAGAAATCATCCAAAAGCCTCCTTTCTCTGAAAGCTGTGACTATGTATGGCCGGTTTCTATTCGCGTTGTATCTCTGCTTTCCTCTGTCTGCGAGCGAAACAAGCGTCGTTTCTGCAGCCGATGCTGCCCCTGATTTCGAAAAAGAAATCGTTCCTCTGCTGATCAATCGTTGCCTGGAATGTCATCAGGAGCAGAATGCATCCGGCAACCTGGTGCTGACGACGCGGGCCGGTCTGCTGAAAGGGGGCGACTCCGGGCCAGCAGTGGATCTGAACGCACCTCTGGAAAGTTATCTGCTGGAGCGCGTGCACGCGGGAGAGATGCCTCCTGAAAAACAGGGGCGTCCCCAGCCTTTGCCTGCAGCAGAAAGGGCCACGCTGAAACACTGGATCCAGGCGGGAGCGCCCTGGCCCGAGGCACGCCACATCGATCTGTTCGAACGGTCGACCGACTTGCGGGCCGGTCGGGACTGGTGGTCCCTGCAGCCGATCAAGCGGCCTGCGGTTCCCCAACTGAAAACGTTCGAACAACCTGCGAATCCGATTGACGCCTTTATTCTGAAGCGACTCGAAGATCAGCAGATGACGCCCGCACCGCTGGCGGACAAACGAACGCGGCTAAGACGTCTCTATTACGATCTCACCGGGCTGCCTCCTACTCTGGCTGAAGTGGAAGCTTTTGAAAACGACACTTCGCCCCAGGCGTGGGAAACAAGCATTGATCGGTTGCTTAACTCGCCTCAATACGGAGAACGCTGGGGGCGGTACTGGCTGGATCTGGTCCGTTTTGCAGACACCAGCGGTTATGAACGGGATCAGGAGAAACCGTTTGCCTGGAAGTATCGCGACTGGGTTGTTGATTCATTGAATAACGATCTGCCGTACGACCAGTTTATTCTGCAGCAGCTTGCCGGGGATGAAATTCCCGATCGCAGCGAGCGTTCGGTCATTGCCACCGGTTTTCTGCGGCTGGGCACCTGGAACGATGAACCCAATGACCCCCAGGATTATCAATACGATCGCCTGGAAGATCTGGTGCATACCACATCGTCGGCTTTTCTGGGCATGACTGTGAAATGTGCCCGCTGTCACTCGCATAAGTTCGATCCGATTACCCAGGAGGATTATTACCGCATGGCATCGGCGTTCTGGGCAGGTCCTGTTGCCCCTGGTGATCGCGGGCTGCTGGGAGGTCCATCGCCTGAGCAACTGGGTTTTAAAGAGGTACTGGGCTGGACCGACCTGAGTGCCACTCCGCGTGCCTTACACGTTTTAAAAAATGGCGAGCGTCTGCATCCGTTACAGCAGGTCGAGCCGGCCTCCTTATCAATGGTCCCCCGTCTGGAACAGGCATTTACTCCCCCTCCGGAAGGCTCCCCTACTTCACAGAGACGTCTGCAACTGGCCCGCTGGATCATAAACCCCGATCATCCGCTGACAGCCCGGGTCCTGATGAATCGACTGTGGCAGCATCACTTTGGTGCCGGGATCGTCCGCACGCCAAACAATCTGGGGTTCCTGGCAGATCCGCCGACACATCCGGAACTGCTCAACTGGCTGGCTGCCGAGTTTCAATCCGGGGGCTGGACGCTCAAGCGGATGCACAAGCTGATTCTGACATCACAGACATGGCAGCAGTCGTCACTGCATCCCCAACAGGCCGACTACAGGGAACGAGACTCGGGCAATCGACTCTGGTGGCGGGCCGAACGCCGACGTCTCGATGCCGAAGCACTGCGAGATTCCATGCTGGCGCGGACTGGTGAGCTCGATCTGCGACAAGGGGGGCCCGGATTCAGACCAACCATCAGTCCCGAAGCGCTGGAAGGCCTTTCCCGGAAAGACAAAGCCTGGCAGGCATCTCCGCCTGATGAACAGAAACGACGCAGCCTGTATACCTACACGAAGCGGGGCCTGCTGCCCCCGATGATGACGACGTTTGATCTCTGCGATACCACCCAGAGCTGCGGCAAGCGGGACGTGACCACGGTGCCGACCCAATCCCTGGCGTTACTGAATAACCGGTTTGTGCATGACCGCAGTGAAGCCCTGGCTGTCAAGATCTGTCAAACTTCAACAAAACCGGAAGACCGGGTCAAAGCATTGTGGGAGCGCGTCTATGCCCGTTCTCCGAGTGCAGAAGAACAGAAGCTGGCGTTACAGCACCTGCTGGTTCAGACAAAACGCTTCCGGGAACAAAAGACCGTCTCCCCCACTGCTGAGCCAGAAGCTGCGAAACGGCTCCCTCCGCAGATTCTGGCGGTCGCGTCGCTCTGTCATGTGTTATTTAATTCGAACGAGTTCCTGTATGTAGACTGAGGAGGCCGTGATGCATCATCGTCGTTTTCCCTGTGGTGAAACACGCCGCGAATTTGTCTGGGAGATGGGTGCTGGTTTTGCTGGCCTGGCGTTGGCCAGCCTGCTGAGCCGAGACGGCTTTTTTACCCGACAGGGATATGCCGATGACTTGCCCTCCAACCTCAACCCCACCGCAGCCAGAAAACCGCAACTCAAACCGCGCGCGAAGGCCTGTATCTTCCTGATGATGAACGGCGCGCCCTCCCAGGTAGACACATTCGACTACAAACCCGAACTGGAAAAGTATGCGGGAAAACAGCTGCCGGCTGATAAAAAATTCATTAATTCCGGGGGACGTAAGGTCGGTTACCTAACGCCCGCCTGGCGGAAATTTCGACCAGGTGGTGAAAGCGGGCTCCTGGTCTCTGACTATTTTCCGCAGGTCCGCAAACACGCAGACAAACTGTGCGTGATCAATTCCTGTCATACCGATAGTCATGCACATGGCTCAGCGCTGGTTGCCATGAATACCGGGAAAACCCTGATCGGCAGGCCCTCGCTGGGCAGCTGGTGCGTGTATGGACTGGGCAGTGAAAATGAAAGCCTGCCCGGTTATGTTGTCATGCTGGATAAGCGGGGTGGCCCGATCAGTGGTCAACCTAACTGGTCCAGTGGATTCATGCCGGCCACTTTTGCGGGTACCCTGTTCCGCCCCGTGGGTGATCCGATTCTGGATTTAAAGGGACCAGCGCATCTGACTCCTGCAGCACAACGCGAACAGCTGGATCTGCTGTCACAACTGAACCAGAAGCATCTGGATGCCCGTCCGGGGGGACAGGAGCTGGCGGCGCGGATCAACAGCTACGAACTGGCTTACCGCATGCAGACCGCCACTCCGGAAGCCGTTGATCTGACGCAGGAAACTCGCGAGACACTCGACATGTATGGCGTGGGCCAACAGCCCACAGATGAATACGGACGCAACTGTCTGATCGCCCGCCGCCTGGTGGAACGGGGTGTGCGATTCATTCAATTGTATTCCGGAGGCGGTCACCTGGAAGAGACCTGGGATGCGCACGAAAGCATTGAAAAGAACCACGGTCGGCACGGGGCCGAAGTCGATCAGCCGATCGCCGCCCTGCTGACCGATCTCGAACAACGGGGTCTGCTGGATGAAACCCTCGTCGTCTGGGGGGGCGAATTTGGTCGAATGCCTTTCAGTGAAGGACAAAATGCACCAGGACGCAACCACAACCCCTATGGCTTCAGCATGTGGCTGGCGGGAGGCGGCGCCCGCGGGGGAACCACCTACGGCCAGACTGATGAATTCGGATTTGAAGCAGTTGAAGACAAAGTGCACCTGCACGATTTACATGCGACGATTCTGCACATGATGGGGCTGGACCATGAACGTCTGACTTATTTCCACCAGGGACGAAATGAAAGCCTGACCGATGTCGGCGGGCATGTCATTCCGGACCTGCTGAGCTGAACCTGTTCAATCAATCAAATACCACCTGAGGATAAAGATGAAATCTCTGGTCTCTTCCCAGCCACAATTAATCAGTCAGATGAACGAGCGGATGGTGCTGCGTATCCTGCGTTCGAACGGTCCCAGTTCCCGTGCTGAAGTCAGACGCCTGACGGGAGTGACAGCGCCCACGGTCTCCAAAGCCGTTGCTTCGTTGTTGAAATCGGGAATGCTGGAAGAGTTTGAAGTCGCAAGCACTTCGCGCGGCCGTCCTGCCAAAAAACTCCGTCTGGCCAGAGAGACGGCCCAAGTGGTCGCCCTGGTGATTGATTCGCCCACCTGCACACTGATTTCAACGGGTCTGGACGGCACCTTGAGAGAAGAGACACGCGTCGAATTCAAAACTCCGGACACTTATCAACAGTTGCTGGAAATAGTGACTGATACCATTGAAAATATTCAGTCTACCCGGGGAGTTCGAACTCTGGGCACAGGAATCAGCCTGCCGGGACTGTTTGATTATCGCGAGGGCCGCTCCCTGCTTTCGCCGAATGTCCCCATCACCAACGGGCAATCTATCGGCAAGGATTTAGCGCAATGCCTGGGCATGGAATGTGTTGTCCTGCAGGAAACCGATGCCCTGTGCCTGGCGGAAAGACACTCGGTGCTGGCACAGGACATCGATGATTTTGCCATGCTCGATACCAGCACCGGGATCGGTCTGGGTGTCCTGATTGAAGGGCGTCTGTTCAAGGGAAATAACGGTCTGGCGGGGGAAATCGGTCACCTGCCCATGGTGCCGGACGGGGTGAAATGCGGCTGTGGTCGCAGAGGCTGCCTGGAAACGATTGCCAGTGACACCGCGTTTGTCAGAATGATCTCGGAGCGTGTTGGCCGGAGACTGGATCTGCCACAGATCCTGGAACTGGTACAGTCGAATCAGCTGGATGTTTCCAGAGAACTCGCGAGCGTCTGTAACCAGCTGGCATTCGCCCTGGTCACCGCCATCAATCTGTTCAATCCACAGACCCTGTTCATCCACAGCCGTCTGTTTGACATGGATGAGTCATTTATGGATCAGTTACAGGAGCGCACTGCAGAACAGGCGCTGGCCTGCTCATTTAGAGACTGCCGCATTCAACGCGCACGGGGCAGCAAGCTGGAAGGAGCGGTGGCAGGGATCGTGGAAAACCTGACCGACTCCCGTATCCGCGAATCGAATCCTCACTATGTCAAAGTGCTGTAGAGCCTGATGAAAAGCCATCGTGTTTCAAATCGAAGCCAGGGATTACTTTTGAGGTCAAACTGAGATCTGGTGTGGACGTCGACTCACAAAAAAACGCCCCGGATTAACGGGGCGTCTGTGAGTGAGTTGGCAGTTTGCTTTTAATCAGGAAGTCGCACGGCGGAGGATGTTGTGCGTGATCTGCTGCACGCGTTCATCGGGGCCGTGCGGACGCGACCAGTGTGACCAGGGGAGCATGTGCCCCGGCGGGCTGGAAAGATCCTGGCACCAGAAGATGGTCGAAGCATTAAACACGAAGTTATTTTTCGGACCGGGATAAATGGTTGCGGTCCACTGCTGCGGATTGACGCCTCCCTGCAGGGCGGTCCCTTTCGCGACCACTTCCAGTCCGGGGATGTCTTTCGGCGGATCGCCATGGTATTCCCAGCCGATGAGACCGGGAATGGAGTCTCCCTTTTTCATGCCCGTCCCTTTGAAGATCCAGTGGTCGGGCATTTCGCAGACCCAGTCACCGCCCCCGTTGACCGGATCGACATTGCGGGCGCCCATCAGGTAGCCTTCGTCGGGACCGCGGTGCGGGAACGGGCCGTTCTGCTTTTCCCGATCGACGGCGTACTTGTAATCTCCGCCGTAAGGACCGCCGCGGAACATGATCCGCTTCGGCCGCCCGTCGGAACTCTCTCTCAGCGGGGTGACCCAGCAGACCGAGTTGCCGGAGAAGAAGAGCAGGTTCACGCCGGCATCGCGCATTTTAACGGCGGATTCGTACTGGCGAATATCCCAGTATTCATCGTGGCCCACCGAGAGGAAGGACTTGCATTTCAGACCATGATCGGGACTGGTCATGTCACTGTTGGAGCAGTAGGTCACATCGTAACCATGTTTTTCCAGCCAGTAGGCAAAGGGAAATTCGAAGCAGAGCCATTCCCCGGAGCCGAGCGACTGCGGGTTTTCATAGATCTGGGCATACTTGGCGTACGGACGGTCAAAGCTGACGTCGGCCCAGGGTCCCTGATTTCCTTTGGGATGAGTATAGACCGAATAGTTACTGGGCCACTTGTTATACGCCTGCCAGGTATTGTCGGAACACTGAAAGAGGATGTCCGCGGGACGATCGTCTTTGACGATGAACACGACATAGCTCTGCCAGTAACCGTGGCCGGTCTTGTCTTTGAGTGTGGAGAGCCGCCCCAGGTAGACGCCGCTCGGCCAGTCATCGGGAATCGTCAGCGTGACCGCGGGATCCCAGTGGCACTCGTGCAGATTCTTCTTGCCCGGTTTGGGAACAGGTTGTGGTTTGCCCTGGAACGGTCCGAGTGTGGTCATCAGCCGGGCACCGCGTCCGCCGTAATAACCGGTGCGGAAGATCTCGATCTTGAATTCTTCCGCGGGCCGGGTGGAGACCATGATGTCGATCGGCTCGCCGGCAGCGACGCTCTGTTTGGAACAGTAGCCTTCAATCTTGGAAGAACGAAACCCGTTGCGGCTGTCGAGCATCACCCGGGTGAGCTGCCAGTCGGTGGAGCCTTCTTTCAGGTTTTCCCGATGGATCAGGTCGGGATCCGCTTTGGCGGCATGAGCGCTGTTGAGTGAAAGGTTGCCTGCGAGTGAGGCCAGCGAAGTCGCGACGGCCCCTTTCAACAGATTCCGGCGATCCGCGTCTATGTCTTTCATGTTGCTGATTCCTGTATCCCCGTGGGTCGATTCGGTGGCAGAAATATCCGATCTGGCAGTTCCCAATAATTTATTAGGACGCTTAATTTTCTGCTTCTGCCTTTATGATAACCTTAACTTCATTAAAATATGAAGTATAAATAAACGCTTTTTTATATCAGCTCATGATTCATCGGCTGTCGCGCAGATGGTCTGTCTGCATCATGGCAACGCACGCGGAGTACTCAGTGGCCTCATTCTCACTTGATCAGACGGAAACCAGAGCCTTTTACCAGTCACTTACGAAACAGATGCATGAAGAGTTGGACGAACTGGAGCCAACCCTCATTCAAACCCGGCGGACACTGCATCAGAAGCCGGAAATCAGCGGGGAAGAAAAAGAGACTTCTCAACTGATCTGCAAGATGCTGAAAGAGATCGGCCTGGAACCCCGGCTGATGAACAATGACGTCGGTGTCGTCGCCGACATGACGCTGGGGACGCCTCCCGAGGATGCCCCCCTGATTGCGATCCGGGCCGACATCGATGCCCTGCGGATTACGGACCTCAAAGAGGTGGAGTACTGCTCGCATAACCCGGGCGTCGGGCACCTGTGTGGCCATGATGCTCATACGGTCATCGCACTGGGCGTGGCATTAGGAGCCAGCCGGTTCGCGGAACAGTTCAAAACGGAATGGCCGGGCCAGGGATTGCGGCTGCGGTTTATTTTTCAGCCGGCGGAAGAGATCTGCATGGGAGCCCGCTGGATGGTGGAACAGGGCGCGCTGGAAGGGGTCAGTGCGATCATCGGCCTGCACATGGATCCGGAAATTCAGGCAGGTACCGCGAACATTCGCTACGGCGTGATGACGGCGTTCTGCGATGAAGTCCATTTTGAAATTCATGGTGTCGGCGGGCATGCGGCACGACCGCATCACGGCAACGATCCGATCACGACGGCCGCACAATTGATCTCGAGCCTGTATCAGAACCTGCCCCGCTCGGTTGATGCCCGCATGCCGGCGGTGTTCACGATTGGTCAGATTTCTTCGGGGCTGGCGCCGAATGTCATTCCTGAAATCGCAAAATTAAAAGGTTCCCTGCGTTCCACGAACGACCATGCCCGTGATGTGCTGCACAAACGGATCGAGCATATTGCCCACGGCATCGCCGAAAGTACGAATACCCGCATTGAAGTGCTGTTCAAATCTCCCCTGCCCGCAGTGGTGAATGACAAAACCATCTCCGCGGCACTGGAACAGGCATCTAAGGATGTACTGGGGCCGGAACAGGTGGGTCTGATCGATCTGCCCAGCATGGGGGGTGAGGATTTTTCCATCTACCTGCAACAGGTGCCCGGTTCGATGCTGCGACTGGGTTGTGCCCGACCTGATCAAAAAACGGTGTTTTTGCATTCTCCCTATTTCGATATCGATGAGCGTGTGCTTAAAATAGGAAGTCGCATCTTACTGCAGGCCGCTCTCTTGCTCTCGCTCAATCCGCAACTCATCCAAAAAGGGAATTAGCACGATGGGAACCCTCTCTTTCACACGTAACGATTACCCGACCCTGGGTGTGGAACTCGAACTGCAGTTGGTGGATGCGGAAACCTTTGCCCTCTCCAACTCCATTACGGATCTACTGGAGGGGATGCCCCCTGATATGAAGGAGACCGTCAAACCGGAGCTGATGCAGAGCTACCTGGAAATCAACACGGGGATCTGCCGCACAGTAGGCGATGTTCGCAAAGACCTGACACAGAAGCTGGAAGCGGTGACCAATGTGACCGATCGGTTGGGGTTGAAGCTGTTCTGGGCGGCCACGCACCCCTTCTCTTCCTGGCGGGATCAGAAAATTACCGTTAACGATCGTTATTACGAACTCGTGGAACTGATGCAGGACGTGGCCCGCCGCCTGGTGACCTTCGGCCTGCACGTGCACGTCGGCGTCGACTCGGGCGACAAAGCGGTGATGGTCTGCGACCGGATGCTGCGTTACCTGCCTTTGCTGCTGGCGCTTTCATCGAACTCTCCGTTCTGGGAGAACCGCAATACGGGTCTGCATTCGAACCGCTCGAAAATCATGGAAGGGCTGCCGACCGCGGGGCTGCCCCCCACCATGCGGAACTACAGCGAATACACGTGGTTGATCAACCACCTGATCAGCACCGGCTTTATCAATACGATCCGCGAGATCTGGTGGGACATCCGGCCGCACC
Source organism: Gimesia panareensis (assembly GCF_007748155.1). Classification (GTDB taxonomy): domain Bacteria; phylum Planctomycetota; class Planctomycetia; order Planctomycetales; family Planctomycetaceae; genus Gimesia; species Gimesia panareensis. The sequence continues at coordinate 1,022,063 of NZ_CP037421.1, read as the reverse complement.
ATAATTTCGGAACCGTGGAGATCCGCGTGTGCGACATGCCGGCGAACCTGGAACAGGTGCTGTCGATCGCCGCGTTCGTGCAGTGCCTGGTGAAATGCATTTCGGATGAAATCGACGAAGGCGCCTACCAGTTGCAGCATCACCCGATGATGGTGCAACAGAACAAGTGGCGGGCGACCCGCTATGGCATCGACGCGAGCCTGGTCAACAGCGACAGTTACCAACTGTATTCGGTCAACGATTCGACCACGCACCTGGTCGATCTGGTCTCGCCGATGTCGGAACAGCTGGGGTGTACGGACGAATTACACCGCATCTACGATTTGATTCATAACTCCGGTGCCAAGCGGCAGTTGGCGATTATGGAAGAGACCAACGACAAGCGGGAGGTGGTGAAACGGATGATCGAAGAAAATGCCCTCTTCTGATTTCATGGTGCCGCTTCTATAATCCATTAATCCACCAGCCATTCGAACTGTCACCCCGCGTTTGCAGGACTCTGATTTCGTGTCTGATTCAGACTCTCAGCCTCCAGAAGCAACTCCCACCGCCGAATCGACGCCCGCGTCGAACGGGGAGGCTCCGCAGACGCCCCACGAAAAGGTGCGTACATTTCCGACCACGCCCGGCGTGTACCTGATGAAAGACGCGCAGGGCCGCGTGATCTACGTAGGAAAAGCTGTGAACCTCAAAAGTCGCGCGTCGAGTTATTTCACACAGGCGGCCGCGGTCGAACGCAGGACGGCGGAACTGGTGACCGAAATCGCGGACATCGATTATCTGGAGACAGAGACCGAGGTCGATGCCCTGCTGCTCGAAGCGCGGCTGATCAAGGACATTCGCCCCCGCTTCAATTCGGAACTCAAAGACGACAAAACATTCCCCTACCTGGAGATCACGACCCGCGAAGATTTTCCCCGCGTCGAATTCACCCGCAAACCAAACAGCAAAGGGACCAAGCTCTACGGCCCCTTCACCAATGCAAAACAGCTGCGGGGGGCGATCACGGTGCTGCAGAAGATTTTCCGCTTCCGCAACTGTTCGCTGGACATCGAAGAGGGGGACGAGAAATGGCGCTGGTTCCGCCCCTGCCTCTTGCACAGCATCAACCAGTGCACGGCCCCCTGCAATCTGCGAATCAGCAAAGAGGATTACCGCAAGGACATCAACAAGCTGAAACTGTTTCTGGACGGCAAGAAGGACCGGCTACTCAAAGAGATGCGGAAGGAGATGCTGGCGGCGTCCGAACAGCGGCTCTACGAAAAGGCGGCCCGGCTGCGGGATGAAATTGAGCTGCTGGATAACATCAACCTGCGGGGCAATCTCGAAGATCACGCGCAGCCCGAGGTGTTTTACATCGACCCGAAAAAGGGGATGCAGGGGTTGAAGAAAGTCTTCGGCCTGCCCGAGTTGCCCCGCCGGATCGAGGGGGTTGACATCGCGCATCTGCAGGGGGGCGAAACGGTGGCCAGCCTGGTACAGTTCATCGACGGGCTCCCCTTCAAGCATGGCTACAAGCGGTTCAAGATTCGCACGGTCAAGGGGATCGACGATTTCGCTTCGATCCGCGAAGTCGTCAGCCGACGCATCCGGCGACTGCACCAGGAGGGGGAATCGTTCCCCGACATCCTGCTGATTGACGGCGGTAAAGGCCAGCTCAACGCCGCGATGACCGCGATGCGCGAACTGGGGGTCGAGCCCCCGTTCACAATCTCACTGGCCAAACGGGAAGAAGAGGTCTACGTCCCCGGCGAAGTCGAACCCCGCCGGCTGAGCCGGCATTCTTACGGCCTGCGACTGCTGCAATACGTCCGCGACGAATCGCACCGCTTCGCCCAGCATTACCATCACCTGCTGCGGAAGAAATCGCACTTTGATGAGTAATAAAAAATGCCAGAAGGCGACCATTAGCTGATCTCTCAGTCTTTATTATTCTCCTTCACTTCTTCGGCCGTCTCGTCGTAGGCTTCTTTCAGATTGTCCCAGGCGACATCCAGGTCTTTGCTCAGGCCTTCCCAGGCGTCGACGGAAGACTTTTGGAATTCTTCGAAGTTTTTACTGACCTGATCGCGCTGTTTTTTTAGCTCATCGAGTTGCTCGTTCCATTTCACTTTGGCATCGTCTTTCAGTTTCGCGCCTCGGGACTCCAGTGCGGTGATTTTCCCGTTCAGATCTTCCAGCTGCTGCTGAAACTGTTTTGCATATTCGTCGCGTTTCTGTTTCGTGAATTCTTTGGCGGTGTCGACCGCTTCGCCGACTTTCTGTTTGACATCTTCACTCGTCACCGGCTGTTCCACTGATGTCGAGTCAGAGGGGCTCTCTTTCGCACAAGAGACCAGCAACAGACTCAGGCTGAAGCAACAGAAGGTCAAATATTTCATGGCGTTCTCCTTTGTATTTGTTATGGATCGCCTGCCTCATGAAACAGGACCGTTACGACCCGAAAATTCTGGTTGGGGAACGATCTGGGATCCTCAATGCGAGCGTCACACTCGCTACTGTTGTTCCCTTACGATAGAATACAGTTTCGACCTTTACCGACTCAATATCAATCATGGTTTGTTTCATCTACAGAGGAGTCCCCGATGTTGCGCTTCGCCGGGAGAATGTTCTGGTTTGCTCTGCTTTTCCTGTCTGTTCTGACGGTGCCACAGCTGGTATCCGCGGCACCGTTGAATGTGGTCTACATCATTGTCGACGACCTTGGTGCCCATGACCTGACCTGTTACGGGAATACGCTGCATCAGACGCCGCACATCGATCGGCTGGCCGGGCAGAGCATGAAGTTCACGCAGGCGTATGCGGCTTCGCCGGTCTGCAGTCCGACGCGGGCCTCACTGATGACGGGCAAAAACCCGGCCCGGCTGAAGATGACCGTCTGGCACGAACAGGCCAAGTCGCACCGCAAAACGAAACGGCCGCTGATCGAAGGGAAGTCGCTGCCCAACCTGACGCACGATGAAACCACGATCGCCGAACGGTTGCACCAGGCGGGTTACCGAACGCTGCACGTCGGCAAATGGCATCTGGGGGAAGCGGGCTTTTACCCTGAGAGTCACGGCTTTGAAGTTAACATCGGCGGCACGCTGTGGGGCGCGCCGCAGACGTTCTTTTATCCCTTTGCCGGGGACAGACATTACGGACATGAGTTCCGCTATGTGCCGGGTGTGCTGGAGCGGAGTGACAAAGACGACTACCTGACCGATCGGCTGACGGACGAAGCGATCCGCCTGCTGAAGTCGTCGGCCGAGGGTACGCGTCCCTTTTATCTGAACATGGCCTTTCATACGGTGCACACGCCCATCGAAGGCAAACCGGATGTGGTGAAAGCGTACGAGAAAAAAATCCAGCCGGACTCTCCCTGGCAGAACGCCGAGTATGCGGCGATGGTGGCCAGCCTGGATGAGAACGTGGGCCGGATTCTGAAAACGCTGGATGAGTTGAAACTGGCCGACAAGACTGCGGTGATTCTGATGTCGGACAACGGCGGTTTCATCAACAAGTACGAAGGCAAGACGGTCACGAACAATCACCCGCTCCGTTCGGGGAAAGGATCGCTGTACGAAGGGGGGATCCGCATTCCCCTGCTCGTCCGCTGGCCGGGCGTGACGAAAGCAGGCAGCGTCTCCGCGGAACCGGTGGTGACGTCGGACCTGTACCCGACGCTGATCGACCTGCTGGAGCTGGGAGCAGACCAGGAGCAACGGGACGGGGTTTCGCTGAAGCCATTGCTCACCGGTGCAACACAGAAACTGAAACGTGAGCGGCTGCACTTTCATTACCCACACTACTATCCGACGACAACGCCCGCCAGCGCGATGCGAGCCGGGAACTGGAAGCTGATCCATTACTACGAAGACGATCGCAATGAGCTGTACGATCTGAGCCGGGACCCGTCCGAGACGACCGATCTGTCGAAACAGAGACCAGAGCAGGTAGAAAAGTTGTGGGAGCAATTGCACGCCTGGCTGAAAGAGGTGAACGCGAGCTTTCCGCAGGTGAATCCGGATCGACGGAAGTGAGAGGTGACTTGCTGGCAGCGGGGGTCTCTGGCTGATAGAGTGAAGGAACATCCCCTGCTTCCCACCAACTGACAGAGTATTGAGAAACTGCCATGTTCTGCCGCCTGATGTCTCTCCGTTGTGCTGTTCTGATTCTGGCTGCGTTCGGCTGGCTGGTCCCCGGACTGGGGCTGTCGGCGGAACCGGAGCTGGTGCCGAATTTGGTTCCCGGGACGGAGCCGCTGACGGAGACCGGCGACTTTTCGGTGAAGATGGCGAACGGGATCAGCGGTTATCTGCTGAAGGCGACCGAGGACTCGGTTGCACAACGCAGACAAGCCTGGCGGCCGAATTTTTCGACGCTGGAAAACTATGCAAAATCGGTGGAGCCGAACCGCAGGCGGTTGCAGAAGCTCATCGGCGCCATTGATGAGCAGGTGGCGACGCCGAAATGGGAGTATGTCTGCGGCCCCGATGCCCCTGAGGTGATTGCGGAGACGCAGCGCTTCCAGATTCGCGCGGTCCGCTGGACGGTGCTGCCGGGCGTGTGGGGAGAAGGCCTGCTGGTGGAACCGACCGGCAAGCCGCTGGCGAATCTGATCCTCATTCCTGACGCCGACCAGACCCCGGAAATGCTGGCGGGTTTAGCCGACTCTGACTCCACCTGTTTTCAGGTGCTCCCCCTGGTGGAGGCGGGCTGCCGGGTATTGATTCCGCAGTTGATCAATCGCGAATGCACGTGGTCCGGAAACCCGGAGATTGCGATGACGAACATCACGCACCGGGAATGGATCTATCGCCAGGCGTATGAAATGGGGCGACACATCATCGGCCTGGAAGTACTGAAGATGATGTCCGCCGTGGATTTGCTGAAACAGGAGGCGGATACGCCGCTGGGGATCGCGGGCTATGGCGAAGGGGCGCTGATTGCCTTTTACACGGCGGCCCTGGATCAGCGGATCGATGCGACACTGGTCAGCGGTTATTTCAACCGGCGAAATAACCTCTGGCGCGAGCCGATGTATCGAAACGTGTTCGGCCTGTTGCGTGAGTTTGGCGATGCGGAGATCGCGAGTCTGATCATGCCCCGCACGTTGATCATCGAGCACAGCCAGGCTCCGGAAGTGGCCGGTCCGCCGACAACGCCTGCGAACCGGCGTCCCTCCGCGGCTCCGGGTGCACTGACACAACCTGCTTTTGCTACGGTGCAGCAGGAAGTCGAGCGTGCCCGCGGATTGACGCGGTGTCCGGCCGGGCCCGTCGGGATCATCGAATTCGTACACAACCCGGACGGCCAGCCGCTGCAGACAGGAAGTCCCAAAGCGATCTCGGAGTGGCTGGATGCGCTCAATTACAAAATTCAGTGCGAAAGCCTGCCCCCTGAAAAGATGCGACTGGCTGACCGGAAATTCGATCCAGCGGAACGGCAGCAACGGCAGGTCGCGGAACTGGTAGAGCATTGCCAACAGACGGTACGTCGTGCCGAACAGATTCGGAAAGCGTACTGGCAAGAGGCGCAGCCCGTCACCACTGCCGCCGAGTGGCCGCAGAAAACCACGGCTTACAAAAAACGTTTGTGGGAAGATCTGACCGGCAAATTGCCCGACCCCACGATGCCGCTGGCGACGAAATCACGGAAGCTGAAAGAAACGGACAAGTACACGATGTACGAGGTCAAGTTCGACGTCTGGCCCGATGTGTTCGCCTGGGGTTACCTACTGGTGCCGAAAGGAATTGCGGCGGGTGAGAAGCGGCCCGTGGTCGTGTGTCAGCATGGTCTGGAGGGGCTGCCGGAATCGGTGGTGATCGTCGATCCGAAGTGGCCCAAGTATCGCAACTACCGGGGCTATGGAGCACGGCTGGCGGAACGCGGGTTTGTCGTGTATGCCCCGCATAACCCGTATCGCGGGCAGACGCTGTTTCGCCAGAATCAGCGCAAGGCGAATCCACTGGGGTACACGCTGTATTCGTTCATTCTTGGTCAGCATCAGCGGATGCTGGAGTGGCTGGGAGGCTTGCCTTATGTCGACCGGGAGCGGATCGGTTTTTATGGAATTTCCTATGGCGGGCTGTCGGCGGTGCGGATTCCATCGCTGCTGGATGGCTACGCGCTGTCGATCTGTTGTGCCTGCTTTAATGACTGGACGCGGAAGATTACAGCCCTCGATTTCCGGGCCGCGTATATGTTTACCGCCGAGTACGATCACTTCCAGTTCAACCTGGGCAGCACGTTCAACCATGCTGAGATGGCGTCGTTAATCTCGCCGCGCCCGTTCATGGTCGAACGCGGCCACCAGGACGGCGTCGCCCCCGATGAATGGGTGGCCTACGAATACGCGAAAGTCCGCCGCCATTATGCAGCGCTGGGGATTCCCGAGAAAACGGAAATCGAATTCTTCACCGGCGGGCATGAGATCCACGGCCAGGGGACATTCGAGTTTCTGCACAAACATCTGAACTGGCCGGAGGAAAAGTAAAAAATCTGTAATCATGGCAGCTGATCGAGCAGTTCGCGAATTTGGCACTACACTCCTCTTACGTTTGAGGAGACAGGCTTTATAATCGGGAAATCTGATTTTTTTCACTGATCCATTCCTGAAGTAAAGTTTTAGCTTTGATGTCTGACCCTGCCCCATCAGTGGCTTCTCGCACCGAAAGCAGACTGGATCGAGTTGTTGCCCGCGTCACCAGCGGCATTACGCTGTTCCTGTGGGTGAGCCTCAGTGTCTGTTATGCGGTGCAGCCGGATGCGTGTGCCGCGACGACCGTTTATCCGAGCTGGTGCTGGTTTGCCTGCGGGATGGGTCTGGCACTCATTCTGTTCCGAACCCGACGACGACGGATGGCACTGACGTCGATGGGACTCTGGTTTCTGTTCCTGGTGGTGTTCGCGGATACGCCGCTCAGTCTCTGGCGGGGGCTCTGGGATCAGAACGATCCTAGCTGGCGCCAACAGTCTGGCGAGCAGATTCCGCTACAGGTCATTTCACTCAATGCCCACGGGAGCAGCCGTGCTGTGGCGGCGCTCCAGCAATATGAGGCGGACCTGATTCTGGTTCAGGAGACGCCGAGTGTCATTCAGCTGCGCGACATCAACGGGCAGATTCTCGGAGAGAATGCGGGGCTGCTGGCGGGCGTGGATTCGTCGATCATGAGTCGCACGCCCCTGGAACCAGTGGCATCGACGGTCAGTTTTATGATTGCGAAGGTCAAGTTGAAAGCGGGGCGGGAAATCGGCGTGGTTTCATTGCGACTGACGCCGCCCCCGTTCCGGTCGGACCTGTGGAACCCGGAATGCTGGCGGGCCTATCGGGACCAACGGATTCTACAGCGGGAGGAACTGCGTACGCTGAACCGCCGCCTGGCTGAACTGCCCCCAGACCTGCCACTGATTGTGGGAGGGGACTTCAACGTCAATCCGCGAGATCCGATCTTCCGGGAACTGCCGGCCAGGCTCCGCGATGCTTTTACCAGCGCTGGTGTGGGCTGGGGCTGCACGATCATCAACGAAGCCCCGTTCCTGCGGATTGATCAGGTGCGGTGCGATCATCGTTTCCAGCCGGTGCGGGTCGTCGCCCAGCGGGCTGAGAATACGGACCACCGGGCAGTGATTGCAGATCTGCTGCTGGACTAAGTAATCATTTGTACACAATTCTCTCCAAAAGGCGTCTGCTACATTTCCGCGCAGTATTTGCGGTTATTCTCAGCAGCAGTATTGTCCGCTGTCTCCCACTACCTCAGGACCTTGGGGAAAGAGACGAAATTCTCCAGAATCGGGCCTGGAGGAGAACCGGCTGGAAAATACTGTATTTCAGGCTGATTTTTTGCATCCAGGCGAAGTGCCCCGTTTCAGGTGACTCAAATGAGCGGCTCTCGGCCTGTGGGGCCTCCAATTGTGCCAGTAAATCGGGTTATCAGAAGCGGTTTGGCACACCTTCTGCTATTGTTAAGAAATATTCTTCTTCACAGGAAGTTCTGAGCCAATCTGGTGTAAGCTCCCGGCTAATCTGTCTGAGAGCCCAACCCAGTTTTCGAATCGATCACATAAATAACAGTAGATACAACTTCACTCAGAATCTCCGGATGCGGGTCCCTTTGAGCGGCACGTGGCAATGACTGCCCGGCGACGTGAACGGATCAGGCCGCCAGGCCCGCACTCTTGACTATCCTGGATGAATCTCCGTCTCGCTGGCGGTGCGCTCTACGTAATGAGCTGCATCGACCAGTTGTTTTGTCAATCGTATTAATCGCCCTATGAAAAGGTCAAAACAGTGAACACAGCAACTTCGAGTGCGTCCACCTCATTCGCCGGTGGCAGTAATGGAACTAAAACCAGCGTTGGTTCAGCCCGTTCCGCTGCCATCGCCGCCGTCACCAGCTACAAGCCCAGCTATCCGCCGATGAACTACAAAGAAGAACCGACTTCACAGCTCTTCAACGCCAACGTCTTCTCCAAGTCGACCATGAAAAAGCGACTGCCGAAAGAAGTCTACAAGAAGCTGGTCAAAACCATCGAAGCTGGTGAAAAACTGGACTGCTCGACTGCAGACGTCGTTGCTTCCGCCATTAAAGACTGGGCCATCGAAAAGGGTGCCACTCACTACGCACACGTCTTCTATCCCCTGACCGGTTCTACCGCAGAAAAGCACGACAGCTTCCTCTCTCCCGATGGAGACGGCGGTGCCATCGCTGAATTCAGCGGTTCGCAGCTGATCCAGGGTGAGCCCGACGGTTCGAGCTTCCCGACCGGTGGTATCCGCGTGACCTTCGAAGCCCGCGGTTACACCATCTGGGACGTGACCAGCCCGGCTTACATTCTGGAAAACACCAACGGAACCACCCTGTGCATTCCGACCGCCTTCGTTTCCTGGACCGGGGAAGCCCTCGACAAGAAAACTCCCGTGCTGCGTTCGATGCAGGCTCTGAACACCCAGGCCCAGCGCATTCTGAAGCTGTTCGGTCACACTGACGGCAGCCTGGTTTCTTCGACTGCCGGTCCGGAACAGGAATACTTCCTGGTCGATAAGAACTTCTACTATGCCCGTCCCGACCTGCTCAACGCCGGTCGCACACTGTTTGGAGCCAAGCCTCCCAAGGGACAGGAATTTGACGATCACTACTTTGGTGCGATTCCAGACCGCGTTCTGTCGTTCATGTTTGACGCCGAACGCGAACTGTTCAAACTGGGGATTCCCGTTAAGACCCGCCACAACGAAGTGGCTCCGGGACAGTTCGAAATTGCCCCGCTGTTTGAATCTGCCAACATCGCGACCGACCATCAGCAGCTGCTGATGACCACCCTGCGTCGGACTGCAGAAAAATACGGTCTGGTCTGTCTGACTCACGAAAAGCCCTTCGCCGGCGTGAACGGTTCAGGGAAACACGTTAACTGGTCAATGGGCAGTGCCTCCCAGGGCAACCTGCTCGATCCTGGCGATACGCCTCACGAAAACGCCCAGTTCCTGCTGTTCTGTGGTGCCGTCATCCGTGCGGTTCACAAGTTCCAGGGTCTGCTGCGATCCGTTGTCGCTTCCGCCAGTAACGACCATCGTCTGGGAGCCAACGAAGCGCCTCCAGCCATCATCTCGGTCTTCCTGGGTGATCAGCTGACGGACGTCTTCGAACAGATCAAAGCCGGTGGTGCCAACTCTTCGATTCCGAAAGGCACTCTGACCGTTGGTGTCGACGTACTGCCTCCGCTGCCGAAAGATGCGGGCGACCGTAACCGAACCAGCCCGTTCGCTTTCACCGGTAACCGTTTTGAATTCCGTGCCGTTGGTTCGAACCAGTCCATTGCCGGTCCGCTGGTCGCAATGAACACCATCGTTGCCGAGTCACTGGATTACTGTGCGACCAAACTGGAGGAAGCCACCGGTGGAGATCCTGCCAAACTGAATGCTGCCCTGCAGAAACTGCTGACCGAGATCATGAACGAGCATGGAGCCGTGATCTTCAATGGCGACGGTTACAGTGATGAATGGCACGCGGAAGCGGAAAAACGGGGTCTGTTGAACCTCAAAACCACCGTGGACGCCCTGCCGATTCTGCAGACGGAAGAAGTCAAAGAACTGTTTACCAAGTACAGCGTCCTGTCGGAACGTGAGCTGGAAAGCCGTCTGGAAACCTACCTTGAGCAGTACGTGATGTCGATCAAGGTCGAATACAACCTGACACTGAAGATGGCCAAGACGATGATCTTCCCGGCTGTCATCCGTTACCAGGGCGAACTGGTATCCAACTGTGCCAGCCTGAAAATGCTGGACTACGATTTCGACACCAAGACTCTGGACAAGGTAACCGCACTGGTCAAAGCGTTGCAGGACAGTATTGGCGAACTGGAAACCGCTGGTGCCGAGAACGGATCGGAAGATCTGCTGGCCGAAGCGAACTACTACTGCCATACGATTCTGCCGCTGATGAACAAGGTCCGCGAATATGCAGATGAACTGGAAGGGATTGTGGCCGACGACCTGTGGCCGCTGCCCACCTACCAGGAAATGCTGTTCATCAAGTAATCACGTCGCGTTGTTAGCTGAGTAAGTGGAACTGGAGCCGACTGGTGCTGTGCTGGTCGGCTCCGTTCCCGTTTTATCCATCACCCTCGATTCCCTCCCGCGCGTTGACGAGAAGACGAGCCATGACGGAACCTGAATCAGTTTTTTCGACAGAAGGGATTCAGCCGCCCCGGCATCATCACTCCGGTCCGTTCCGCAAGATCATTACGGGAATCTCGCTCTTCTTCGCGATCTGTCTGATCGCGGTGATCGGCTATGTTGCTGCAGGGTGGAAACTCGAAGATTCGATCTACATGGTCATCATCACGATCTTCGGCGTGGGCTACGGCGAAGTGCAGCCGGTCGAATCGTCGGCCCTGCGGGCACTGACCATCATGGTGATCATTGCCGGCTATGGTGCGGTGATCTATACGATCGGCGGTTTCATGCAGATGCTGATCGACGGTGAAATCAACCGGGCACTGGGAGCGAGAAAAATGGCAAAAGAAATTGAACGAATGCAGGGCCACACGATCATCTGCGGCATCGGCCGCATGGGTTCGATCCTGGCCAAGAGCCTGTTTGCCGCCGGGAAGCCGTTCGTGGTGATCGACTGCGACGAACGTCGTCTCAAGGCGGCCGAGGAACAGGGTTACTGGGTGATCAACGGCGACGCATCGGAAGAATCGACGCTTGAACAGGCGGGTATCAGTCGCGCCTCGGTGCTGGCGACAGTGCTTTCCGAAGATGCGACCAACGTGTTTGTGACAATCACGGCCCGCGAGATGAACGCCGAGCTGATAATTATCGCCCGGGGTGAGAATCCGAAAACCGAAAAGAAACTGCTGGGCTGCGGTGCAAACCGGGTCGTGCTGCCGACCGCGATCGGGGCGACTAAAGTCGCACAGCTGATCATGCGACCCACGGCAGAAGGCATGCTGGAAGAGCTGACCAATGAAGGAGCCATCGCGGAAGAGTTGGGTCACTTCGGTCTGCAGTTCGAAGAATTACAGGTCACGCCGGGTTCCGCCTTTGTGAACAAGACGCTGGAAAAAATCGAAGTCCGCAGCGATCGGGGTTACCTGGTGGTCGCGATCCGCCGGGCCAACGGCGATGTGGAAAAGCATCTCACGCCGGACACACAATTGCTGGAAGGGGATGCGGTGATCGTGTTAGTGCATGATACCGACGTCCCCCGCATGACGGAAAAATTCGCTTCGAAGGGGATCAAGATCCGCTATCGGGGTGCGACAGCGGAGATTTGAAGCTTCGCCCCGCTTGAAATGTCAATATTGACATATGTCTGATATGACATAAAATACATTGTATGTGCGAAGCAGAACCGCAGGATAAGCCCCTTGTCTGGCTGCAAGGAGAGGTCAAAACACCGCCATTCTCGCTGGAGGCACGTATTGAAGCGGGAGTCTTACTGCGACGTCTGCAGCATGGTGAATCCCTGGGATTACCGCATAGCCGCCCCATGCCTTCCATCGGTCATCGCTGCCACGAATTGCGAATTCCCGATGAAAACCAGACCTGGCGGATTGTGTATCGGATCGATCCTGACGCTGTCATCATCGGCGAAGTCTTCGCCAAGAAAACACAAAAGACGCCGAAGCAGGTCATTGAAACCTGCCAGCGGCGGTTCAGGCAATATGATGAGGCAACGCAATGAAAGCAGATAAACAGAAAAAACTGGAAGCAGCCGGCTGGAAGGTTGGCTCGACTGCAGAGTTCCTGGAGCTCGATACAGCTGAAGAAATGCTGGTGAATATGAAACTGGCAATGGCAGCGGAAGTAAAGTCACTCCGTACTCAATCAGGTATTACCCAGCAGGATCTGGCTAAACGCCTGCGGTCGAGCCAGTCACGTGTTGCAAAAATTGAAAGCGCGGACCGTACTGTTTCGTTTGATCTGCTCATTCGGACCCTGGCAGAACTGGGAGCGACACGCTCTCAAATCGGAAAGATCGTAGGTTCCCGCAAAGGCAGCCCCCAGAAACCGGTAAAACGAACCCGGAAACCGCTCAGCGGACAGAAACAATAGCCGTTCCAGACGATTCTCTACGTCACCCTGAACCATGCGCGACTGCCCTGTTTTCGGGCAGGTCGGTCGCGGGTTCATGACCTTCGAGTGCCTCCAGCCGCTTGCGGAGTTCGTCGTTTTCTTTCTGCAGTTGCACCAGATGGAGTGTGACCAGGTTGAACAACACCAGCAGTCCGACCGCAATCAGTCCTGCATCTCCCTTACCGAAATAGACCGCGATGGAGAAGAAGACGGTGGTGACCAGTAACATCCAGGGGTTCATTCTTTGCATCAGTTTATTTCCTCTAATCAATTTGCTGCCAGGTCACTTCAGTTCAAAGGTCGAAATTTCATTCAGCGACATGGAAAACAAAAACGGATAAATCAATGCCAGGCTGGCGAGCTCTGCGACATACGCGCTGAAACCAGCAAACAGGGCTACCAGAACCAGACCGTCCTGCAGAGTTGACAACCAGCCCAGAAACGGATTCAGAATCGTCAGTCCCAATCCCATGAATATCAGACTGTAAAACAGACAGAACCAGACGATTCCATTAATCAGCAATGCAATCAGAATCTCGTTCAAGGTCAGCACTGCTTTTACAGAGCCTGTCCCTGCCTGCCGCAACAGTATCAAAACAGCCCCCATAAGTGAAAGACTCAGCAGCGGACCAACAACCGCCAGCTTCATCATGTCCTGATCGGGATGAATCTCTCTGACCGTGATATAAAGCAATAATAGTGCGGGCTGACAAATCGCGGTTACGAATCCGGACAGGTTAGCGTAACTGAATAAAGGATTTGTTTTCGTCATAACAGATTTTAAAAAAATTAGAGATCCGCAAGGCTATTGAACGTCCATTAATTGCATCTTATCATAATTCATTCACTAAGAGAAAACTGTTTTTCAGAGATGAGACTCATAATGGATCATTCCAAACAATTCCTGTCGGCGACCATCAATGTTTTCGAAGCCCACAAACGGATGACAGAGCGGGCGGTGGCACAGATTTCTGACGAGGGGCTCCGCACGGCTCTCGACGAGCACACGAACTCGATTGCGGTGATCATGAAGCACATTGCCGGGAACCTGATTTCGCGGTGGACCGATTTCCTGACAACCGACGGCGAAAAGCAGGACCGGAACCGGGACGACGAATTTGTGGATACGTTCTCCACCCGGGAAGAACTGCTGGCCTACTGGGAGCGGGGCTGGGGTGTGCTGTTTGATTCCCTCAACAGTCTGGGGCCCGACGACCTGGAGACGACCGTCTATATCCGCGGCGATGCCCACACCGTGCCGCTGGCAATTCAGCGTTCCCTGGGGCATACCTGTTATCACGTAGGGCAAATCGTGCAGGTCGCCCGGATTCAGGCCGGCGATGAATGGAACACGCTGACGATTCCCCGGGGACAGTCGGAACAGTTTAATAAAGAACGCTGGGGAGAGGGGAAGCCGGGGAAATGACCTGAGCGACATTCCTTCAGCCGGGCCTCCTGGATTTTAAGAGAACAACGAACCACGAACAAAAAGGGTGAGCCCGAATGTAATTCGGGCCAAGCGCAGCGAGCAGGAGGTCGACAGAGTCCACTCACAATTCCCGGCAAGTGTCTTCGCTGTTGGCTTATAAGAGAATCGGAAACACTGTTTTACTTTGCGAACATACTCTGACAGTTTCCTGTTGTCTGCGACAACCGCGAATTGCATTCGCGGCCACCCGCTATCAATGAAAGAGTCGCCAACACCATTCCGCTCACTTGGTGGGGGCGTCGTTTCCCTGTTCGATTTCCAGCAGGCGTTTTTTGCGCCAGAGGCCGCCGCCGTATCCGGTGAGGGTGCCGTCGGCTCCGATGACGCGGTGGCAGGGAATTAGAATCGCGATGCGGTTATCGCCATTCGCGCGGGCGACGGCTCTGACGGCGGTGGGCTGCCCGATGATCTCGGCCTGTTCGGAATAGGAACGTGTGGCACCGTGCGGGATCGTCCGCAGGGCGTTCCAGACTTTTTCCTGAAACTCGGTTCCCGCCATTATCAGTGGCAGATCGAAGTCGGTCCGCTTCCCGGCAAAGTAAGCCTGAAGCTGGCCGTCAAGCTGCGGGAACCAGGGGCTGTCGCCGGGCAGGGCGCGGGCGTTGAGTCGTTTCTGCAGGCGGTTGAGCTGCGTTTCGAGCATCCGCCGATCGGTGAATTCGAGCAGGCAGATCCCCTGCTCCGTCGCGCCGGCCAGCATCGGTCCCAGGGGAGTCAGCAGGCGACTGACGTTGATCACCTGCTGGTCATTACTTCTGGCGGGCGCGTTGCCCATCGCTTTCTTGAAGCTCTCGCCGAACCCGCTCAACGATTCGTAGCCGCTGTCAAGGGCGGCGTCGGTCACCGTGGATTTGTGCTGCAGCTGGCTGAAGGCCTGGTTGATCCGCCGCATCCGCAGGTAGGAGGCGAAGCTCATGCCGTGCAGCTTTTGAAACCAGCGACGGACGCGGACCGGGTCGAGGCCCCGTTCCCGCAGGTCGTCAGCGGTGAGGCGGAGGGTGGCGTCCTGATCGACTTCTTCAATCAGCGGCTGCAGCCAGTCGGGGGTGGAGCCGAGGGAGACGAGCGGGCGACAGACCTTGCATTCCCGGTAGCCGTGCGCGAGGGCGGTTTTCGCATCGGCGAAGTATTCGACATTCTCCGGATTCGGTTTGCGGGCCGAACAGGAAGGCCGGCAGAAAATCCCGGTGGTGCGGATGGCGGCGACGAAGACGCCTTCAAAGCTGCTGTCCCGCTGGACCAGGGCGGCGTACATCGTCTCCCGGTCCGGCAGCGATTCGGTGGTGGTCAATGATTGATCTGTCTGTTTCATCTCGGGAAGTCCTGCAATATCTGGTGACTGTGCTATCATGGTATCGGTTCACTAGAGCGTGACAACCGGGAAATGAACAGGGAATTGGGATTTTGGGGACCATCTGAAGTCTCTCTTGTTGGCTCCCTGTCCGTAAATTATGTAATGAGTTGAAGTACAAATATTTAGTTTTTGATTGAAAGCCGCGCCATGAATTTTCCTCTCTCACGTCGACAATTTCTGCAGGCCGCGGCTGCTGCCACTGCCCTGCCTGCGGTGGGGTGGGCTGCGGATTCGGAAATTTCCTCTATTGGTTCTGAACGGCAGCTGTTTCTGGATGATCTGCTCGTTGATACCGGGCGGACCCACGGCGTGACGCGGCGGTTGAATCCGCCGACTGCGATTGAGCGGGTTCTGAAACCGGAGCAGCCTTCCGCAGCGCTGGGGTTCATCTTTTACTGCAGCGTCGTGGATGACAACGGGACTGCGAAACTGTTTCATGGCAGTTATGACGCGGAGAAGAAGAAACATTTCGCCCTGGCGACCAGCAAAGACGGCATTCACTGGGAACGTCCGCACCTGGGGCTGAAGGAATACCAGGGAAGCCGGAAGAACAACCTGCTGCCGGTAGAGGCGGTGGAAGCGAGCGTGTTCCTCGATCCGCGTGCCCCGGCGGAGAAGCGGTATCGGCTGCTGTATTCCCGGTACTGGCCCGATCCCCAGAAGGCGGGCGTGTATGTCGCTTCGTCGCCGGACGGGGTGCACTGGAGTGAATCGGAAACGCGGATGCTCCCCTTCGTGCCCGACGGTCAGCATTGCGGCCTGTGGGACGAGGCGTTACAGAAGTATGTGATTTATACCCGCTGCTGGAATCCGGTGCGGGCCGTCGCGCGGGTGGCGGTGAACGAACTCGAAACGCCCTGGCCTTATGACGCGTCCGTTCCGCCGCACCATATCTGGGGCAAAGATAAAGTTCCCACGTTGAGTCGCGAACTGGCAACGGTGATGGCCCGCGACGCTGACGATCCGCCGGGCGTGCAGCTGTATACGAGTGCCGCGGTAAAGTATCCTTTCGCCCCGCACGTATATCTCGCCTTTCCCGCCGCCTACCAGACGTTCAAAGGACCGGACTGGCAGGACCGCGCGCTGAACAGCAATGACGGGACGTTTGATGTGCAGTTTGCTGCGAGCCGCGACGGCGTCAACTGGCACCGCTGGCGGACGCCTTATATTCCCGCGGGCTTTTACGACGGACTGGATCTGCGGCTGGTGAGCATGGGACAGGGACTGATCCGCCGGGGCCGGGAACTGCATCAGTATTTTGTCGGCTGGCCGCACACGCATGGCCGGCCCGTGGTCTGGGATCGGGATCTGAAAGACCGGGCCGCATGGTTGAAGCAGGATCTGGGAGGCATCTATCGGGCAACGCAGCGCGTGGACGGCTTTGTCTCGCTGGACGCAGGTTATCCTGGCGGTGTGGTCACGACAAAGCCTCTGCGATTTACCGGCGATGAACTGCGGGTCAACCTGAGCACTGCCGGCGCGGGAGGTGTGCGGGTGGCGCTGCTGGATGCCGAGGGGACTCCCCTGCCCGGTTTTAGCCGCGAGGACTGTGCATGGATCAACGCGGACGAGATCAATCACCGGGTGGAATGGAAGTCCCCCAGTGATCTGAGCGGACTGGCGGGTCATCCGGTGCGTGTAGAATTTACGTTGCGGAACGCGCGGCTGTTTGCGTTTGAGTTTGGTAACGGGTGAAACCCTGGAAGCCTCGACGGAGAAATAGATTCCCGGATGATCCCCAATCGTTCTAAGCCCAACCGGGACATCCACTTTGCTTAAACAGCAGTAATTCCCCTGCAATGGATTCATTATCAGATTCTGCCGATTTGCTCCCGACAATTCTGTACGAACAATGGTCCGTGTGCGACATTTTTTCTTGCAAGACCACTAATCACTTGTATTGTAATAGACATACAGATGGATCGATAATTCCGTTCTCACCTGTTGTGTTTGTCTCATTTTGTAGATCTGAATTTCAGATCCGCATCCTGTGGTTGCCTGTTTCGTGCTTATCGCGAGCGGAGTTCTGGTATTGATGTCGCAATCGAAATCATCCGTTGGTCCGAGTTTAAGAAGTCACTTTACCTCTCTATTAAGTAAAGATCGGATCAGGCTGTTCAGTTTTATCCGATCAATGGTATTGAATGTTTCTGATGCAGAGGATGTTTACCAGCGTGTCTGTTTGACTCTCTGGAATAAGTTTGATGAATTTGATCAGAAACGAGATTTCTTTCCCTGGGCCTGTGGAGTTGCATCGTATACTGTTCGAAATCATCATCGCAGTCTGCGGCATGATCGGCATTACTTCGACCAGGAACTTATAGAAACCATCTCGCAACAACGAGAGCAGCATTTATCAAATTATAATATTCGGATAGAATTCCTGCATGAGTGTTTGAGAGCTCTGAACTCATCAGATCAGCAGTTATTGCAGGATGCTGTTTTTGAAAAACAGGCGGTCACAGAGATCGCCAAGACGACTAAGAGATCGCTGCAATCACTTTATAACCGCCTGTCAATCCTTCGACGCGAACTCGCAGAGTGTATTTCGCGTAAGCTGCAGAGTGAACAGTAGACTGAATGCCAATCCAGGACCTGCCTCCCGAATTTGAAGCGTTACTGAACCGACTGTTAGACAGTCCGGACGAAGAGATTTCACAATCCGAGTTCGACCAGGTCCAGGCTTATCTTTCGACCAATCCCGAGGCGATGCAGTACTACTTTGATTACCTGGACATCAACCTGGGACTGCAGAGTGATCTGAAGGCACGCCTGGAGGCGCTGGAACAGACATTCAAGGAGCAAAACGCACCACAACCGCAGGCCTCCCCGCAGCCGGTCGTCGTCAGGCGGACGGCGTTTCTGCGTTATTCTGTCGTTGCCAGCTGCTCGCTGCTGATGGGGCTGCTGCTGGCCTGGATCACCGCGGGTTATTTTCTCGGGAACCGGAGACCCGATCCGCAGTCCGGGAACGAGGATCGAAATTATGTAGCCACACTCACGCGTTCTACGGATTGCGTCTGGGGCAGCGAGTCTCCACCTGAATTCTCCGGACAGAGGCTGATGTCGGAGGATCTGGTGCTGGAACAGGGGGTCGCTGAATTTCGCTTTGATACGGGCGTGCGTCTGATTATCGAGGGACCGACCGAAATCAACCTGGAAACGTCCAGCCGCGCGAAACTGAATTACGGCAAGATCGTTCTGCACGGCTATGAACCGGCGCCGGAATTTTCGCTGATTACCCCCCTGCTTACCTTTCATGATATTGGCACCGAATACGGTGCGCGGATTCATCGGGACGGTGAAGTCGATCTACACGTGTTTGCAGGTGCCGTGCGGGTCGACCCCAATCAGAAGAATGGCCCGTTTTCAGAATCGGTGATCATCAAAGAAGGCCAGGCCCGGCATCTTGACGACAGGAAAATCGAAGACATTCAATTGGAACCGGAACTCTTCAAAAGAGAAGTTCCGGGAGCCCCACAGAATTTACAGGCGCAGCGACAGGAACTGTGGGCCTATGACGGTTTTCATCCCCCGGAGATTCTTGATCCCGAGCAAACATCCCCATGGCAGAATACCGGAATCGGCTGGGTGAATCCCTGGCGGACCCCGAAAGTCGGCGGTAGAGAGACCCAGACATTCAGTCATCCCAGTGAATCACTGGCCAGAACCGAAGCGGCCCCCAGCCAGCTGGGACTGCTCGAACTCCGCGGAGAAATTTCTTTCTTTCGGAAATTGAAGCAACCAGTTCGCATGGATGTCAACGCGATCTATTACGTCAGTTTCTACATGCAGAAAGTCAAAACGGATGATCAAGGTCAATCTTACCAGTATGGAAATTTCGCCCTGCTCTCTTCTGTCCATCAGAAAGATCCCCCCAAAATCCGCATGGGGATGAGCATGAACAACTACGCGATCCTGCAGGCGGGTCCGCAGATCGTAGAAAGAGCGCCCCCCCTGCAAAGCGGGGAGACGTATCTGTTCGTCACGAAAATTGTCGCCAGTGAAAAAGCGGCGGACCAGGTCTTCATGCGTGCGTTTGCGGAAGCAGAACCCATTCCAGATCAGGAACCACTTGTCTGGACCTGCGTCACGTCTCCCTACCAGGACTCAAACGTGTTTGACGTGGTTCGTCTCCATGCAGGTAAAAAGAGTGCGTATCTGTTCGATGAAGTGCGGATCGGCAGTACCTGGTCGTCGGTCGTCGATCCCGACCTGCCCCGACTGGTGCTCGAACAAAAATAAACGGGCAATCAGTCTTGAGGCTGAGCACTTCAGGTGCGACCTGGCCAGAGTAGTGACTTGTGGACAGATTCTATATTTGATCCGGGGCCTGATTTCATTTGAGCAGAATGGAGCTCAGCAGGCGGAAGGTTTTTCGCTCCTGGCAGCCGGTCCTTTGGGAATCATCTTCCCTGATCAGTCAGCTTGCGAAGTTTTCGTTCCAACAGTTCCTTCTCGTGCGGAACAACTGCTTTGGATAATGCTATCAAGCAGGCGTCGATCGCCGCCTGTGTGTTTCCTTCCAATTCATAAATGTGAGAGAACGCACAGTCCAGGAGGAAATAGTTCTGCATCTCCTCACAACTTTGCAGCGACTGTAATTGTGACAACGCCTCGCCTGTCTCGCCTGCCTGCCCTAAAGCGATAGCTCGGTTCAATGTATAAACGGGCGATTCCCGCAGTTGCAAGAGTCGACTGTAAAGGAGCACGATCGTCTGCCAATCCGTCTCTGCGAGACTGGGAGAGACACAGTGCTGCATAGCGATTGCAGCTTCAAGATGGAACGTCGTGGGTTGATCTGATTTCGACTGCGCCAGCCAGGATTGAGCGCTGACGATCAGGCACCGGTCCCACTGTGTGCGATTCTGGTCTTCCAGTAATACGATAGCCCCGTGCTCATCAGTTCTCGCATCAAAGCGGGCTGCGTGAAACAACATCAGAGCCAGCAAAGCCCTGGTTGCGGGCAATGAGCAGGTACTTTCACAAAGCAGATGACACAATCGCGCGGCTTCTTCACAAATGTCTGCACGGATCGGCTCGGTGCCGTGCGAGGTGCTATAACCTTCATTAAACATCAGATAGAGTACATCATGGACGACATCCAGCCGTTGCGTCAGTTGACTGGGGTCAGGGAGTTCGAGCGATACATTTGCAGTTGCCAGAGAATTTTTCGCACGTTGAATGCGTTTCTTCACGGTTTCTTCAGGAAGCATCAGCCCACGAGCGATCTCAGAAATGCCAAATCCGCAAAGTGTTTTCAACGTCAGGGCAATCTGCGTTTTTCGCTCGAGTGAAGGATGACAGCAGACGAAGATCATCCGCAGTAAGCTGTCAGGTAATTGTTCTTCCTCCAGCCATTGATCGACAACTGATTCTTCACCCTCGATCGATTGCCCGGACAAGGCGATGGCTTTTTCGTGTATTTTTTCACGACGCAGCGCATCCAGAATCCGGTTTTTTGCAACACGGTGAATCCAGGCAGCAGGTTTTTCCGGAACGCCGCTCTGTTTCCAGGCATGCATGGCCTCCAGCATCGCCACTTGAACCATATCTTCGACCAGGTCAATGCGGCGAATACCAAAGGCACGAGTCAGCACTGCAACCAGATTTGCTGACTCGTGCCGAAAGAAGTGTTCGACCAGCTGGTTTTCCGGCTGCTTCATTCGTTTTGCATTCCGAGATTGGGCAGCTCACGCACTTCGACAGTGCCCCCTGATTGAGGCATGGGAGAGCTTTTGGCGAGTTCAATCGCAGCAGCCAGGTCAGAGGCTTCCACCATGGAATAGCCGCCGACAAGCTCTTTCGATTCCGTAAACGGCCCATCGAACACAGACAGATCCGGGTTCACAATCGCCCCCTCCGGTTTCAAAGCAGCACCACCATCCAGCATCCATCCGGCTTCGATACCTGCATGTATCCAATCCATCCACCTCTGCATGACCTGTTGCATCTCTTCAGGCGAGGTATGCTCCATTCCCTCATGACCACCGCGATAAACGAACATGTATTTTGGCATTTTTTACTCCCGAAATTAAAACGTGTATGGCCTGGCGTCAGAAATCAATTCAGTAGATCATTGACTCAGATTAGCAAATTCGCGGACTTCAATTTTTCCGCCCCCTGCTAACTGCATGGTTTGTTTTGCCAGTTCGCACGCTTCAGCCAGATCAGAGGCTTCAACAATAGAATACCCCCCAACAAGCTCCTTTGACTCGACGAACGGACCATCGTTGACCGTTAAATCGGGTTGGACCACCGCTCCGGCACCGCTGAGAGGACTGCCGGGATCCAGCAACCAGCCTGCTTCAGTTCCATTCTTGACCCAATCCATCCAGGCCTGCATACCGGCTTGCATCTGTTCGGGTGTCATTTCCGGGGGCTTCTGATCGCAGCTACCACGCTGCAGGAACATAAACTTAGGCATTGAATAATCCTTTCCTGGAATGGTGAAATGCACTCAAGCGAATTGATCGTACATCATGATGACGAACGGTCGACAGACCAGGGGACAAAATTTTCGAGGAATTTTATTTCGTAAGCGCAAAGCATTACCCATAAACGCTTTGCCATAAATCAGATGTCAGCATCGGCGAACCTAGTGCCCTGTTGACTGTAAACGATGTCCGATTTTTCATACGTGGTGATCCTGGAAAAGAATCTTTTGAATACGGGGCAAAATTAGATTAACTTAGCATAGTGGGCGGAAACAGGAGGCCACCCCTGTCAGTGTCTGTTTTCAGGAACCTATTAACTCGTCAGCAGTGCCGTGATCTGTTTTAGCTGGTCAAGGAAAGAGGACACCATGTCTTTGCGAATACTTCTGAGGACCACTTTCACACTGGTGACGATCCTGTTGCTGTCTGTGAGGGCTGACGCCCAGTCGCGGAGCCTGCCTGCCGAGCCGGTTGCGATGGGAACTGAGTCCCAATTCGTGTTCGACGGCTTTATTGTCGACAATCATTTTGCATTGAAATACAAACAGCAGGCAGTGGAGCGGGAATTTCATCCGCCGCGGAAGCATGCCCGCAATCCGCTGATTGCCGGTGAGGGTGGCTATGTCACGGTGCGACGTCATCCTGAGACCGGTCTGTTTCAGATGTGGTATCAGACGCATACACCCCGGCTGAATGCGGACGGCAAACATGTGGGTTCCAACTATGCGATTGCTTATGCCGAGTCTAAAGATGGTCTCGACTGGAAGCGCCCGCAGTTGGGGCTCTTCGAGTGGAAGGGAACGAAACAGAACAACATCGTCTGGAAAGGGATCACGGACCAGCGGGCGAGCGGGCAATGCCTGATCGAGGCACCAGAGGCTGATCGCAGAGGGTATCGCTATCTCATGTCTTATCATACCGGAGGCGTGAAAAAAGGGATGAACGGCATTCGCGTGGTCGGGTCGCAGGATGGCATTCACTGGGACAAGTCGAGCGACACCCTCCTCGCGGAACTGCACAGCGATACCTTGAACAGCATTGTGTATGACCCGGTGGAGAAGCAATACGTCATGTACTGCCGGGCCAAACATATTTATCGTACGTTTCGCGGCGACATCCTCGATACCGGAGCCTCACGTCGTGTGGCCCGCATGACGGGGCCTTCGCTCTGGGAAAAATGGACGAGCCAGCCACAGAACATGCTGATTCCGGACGAGCTGGACAGTGCGAAGCAGTTCAACTTTTTCTATGGCATGCCCGTGCGTTATCACGCCGGTATCTTCTGGGGCAGCTTGTGGCCATTCAAGATGAATACCGACGTGGTGACCGAACTCGCCTTCAGCAGGGATGGCATCCAGTTCGAGCGGCTCAGTGCGCGACCCCGGCTACTGGACCTGGGTGAAGAGGGCGCGTGGGACGACGGCATGGTGTTCGGTAACAACTGGGTCGAGGTGGGGGATGAATGGTGGTTTTATTACTCCGGCTTTGACGGCCCGCACGGCGATCCGACTGCCCGACAGCCGGGCATCGGCGTGGCGACGATCAAAAAAGAGCGATTGATTTCGCTGCGCGGTCCGCGCAGCGGGGGTGTAGTGATCACGCGACAGATTCAATGGCCGGGCGGCAAGCTGTTGATGAACGCGGATGCGAGCGAAGGCGAAATCAAGGTCCGTGTGTCAGATGCCCGGCGACGCGTGCTGGAAGGCTTTGATTATGACGACTGCGTTCCCCTGGACTCCGACAGCGTGCGGCACACTGTTCGCTGGAAGGAGAAGTCGATCGAATCACTCGCCGGCCAGACGATCCGACTGGAAATCTTTCTGCAGGACGCCGACCTGTTTACGTTTCGTGCGGGGGAAACGGCCCCTTAGAGTTACTGAAATACTTTTCCGTCAGATGCTTTCGATATCACCGGTGAACTCTGCCGGGTTCTCGAAGCACTCCTGGTAACCTTGGAAGTTGTCAGCAATTGAGTCGGCCATTTCCTGAACGACTTTCAGTGTATCACCGTAGTCGTTCTCGGTTTCGATGAGGAAGTACTCGATGAAGAACTTCAGGGTCCGGCCCAGTTGAATTTCGAAGCCTTTCGGCGGGAGTGCCATGGGCCGCATCTGGATTTCGCGACCGCTGCGTCCCCAGTCCCGCACCCACCAGGCCAGGAATTCGAGGCTGAGCCAGGCGCCGGGAGAACGATCGAAAATCACTTCGGTCTGGATCAGCACTTCATCTTCGCGCCCCCCCTGCGTGCGGATCAGGGCGGCCTGGGGCAGACTGCCGAAATCGCCCGGGAGTGAGAGCATATCGACGTCGATCTCATCCAGGGGCTGGGGCGTGCAGAAACAGCCGGCCACCCCGGGCAGGGCCGAGACGGCGTCTATCAGATTCTGAACTTGTGGGGGCAGATCCATGGTACTCTCCTTTTGATGCCAGACCGGAAACAGTCGAGATGGGCAGGATACAGATTGAGAATACCCTCCCTGGTTCCCGTGTCAATACACTCTGTTGCGAGAGACGGTTTCTTTGAGCCGATGATGAATGTGGCATGAAGTTTTCTCGCCTCGTGATTCTCCTGCTTTTCCCCTGCCCCGGGAGGCGTATAATTACCGCTGTGCAGGACTGGTCGTTGATTGATTATGCAGTTGGGGAGATGATTTGATGAAATGGTCTGCGTTTGTGAGTGGTCTGGCTGTCGTGCTGGGGAGTTTCAGTGGTGCGCTGGCCGCGAAGCCCGAAGGGAAGCACCTGGTTCAGTTCGGCAAGATGCACGAGGTGATCGGCCAGCAACAGCACCAGGGGCGTGTCAAATTCACAGCATTGGTGAAAAAGCCTCACTTTTATGGCGTCGGGGCACTGGAATCGCTGGGAGGCGAAGCGACGATCTTTGACGGCCAGGTCACGCTCACACAGGTGCAATCGGATGGCAAACTCAGCCCGGTCAAGCTGACTCCCCAAACCCAGGCGGCCCTGCTGGTGGGTGCGTATGTGAAGGACTGGTCGAAACATCCGCTGACGAAGGCGGTCTCCTCAGATGGTCTCAACACGCTGATTGAGCAGGACGCGCGGCAGGCGGGGCTGAACGTGAAGGAGCCGTTCCTGTTCGTGATCGAAGGTGATTTTCAAAATGTCCAGTTGCATGTGATCAACGGCGCCTGTCCCATCCGGGCCCGGATGCGGAAAGAGGTGCTCCCGCCTGACAAGAAGCCTTATGAAGCGGATCTGCCTAAAATCAGCGGCAAGCTGGTCGGGGTGTTCGCCAAAGACGCCGTCGGCAATATCACTCACCCGGACACATCGGTGCACGTGCATCTGCTGTTTAAGGATCCCCAAACCGGGGCGCTGCGCACGGGGCACGTGGAGCAGTTAACGGTTGCACCAGGCGCGACATTGCTGTTGCCTGAACAGTAAAAATTGACGAGACTGGGGGAAACTGAAATCGGGCGGGATGTCCCTTGTCCCGCCTGAGTCCGATTGATTTACTTTGCCTGAAATGTCGCAGCATGGATTCCCCCTTCTCCGTTGATCAGAGGCGTTACCTTCCGTGGTCTGAATATCGCAAGCTCGAACGGGAGATCGCGCAGGAATCACTGATTGGCAGAAGTGACCTGTCATCAGAGAAAATCAACAGCCGGATCCGGGAGTTGATCGGTTTCGAGAAACGGTACGGCATTGTTTACCTGGGCGAACGACAGTGGCTGGAACGCTGTGCGGCCAATTCCCGCATGAGCTATCCGGTCTGGGTCCTGTATCAACTGAATTCTCTGCTTGACAAGGGTCTGTCAGAATCGACCGAAGCGATGCCTGGCGGCGGCTGGCAGGGATACACGGAGGATCTGTCTCTCTTCTGGCGGCCGCCGGAGTTGGCCGATGCGTGGATTCGGATGGAAGACATTGACCTCACACTACCAGGGAATGATTCTGGCGTCGATGATGACGGGCTGTGCGAAGCTTTTCGCATTCTGCACAACCTGGCTTACTACCTGCATAACGTCCCCCACCAGGATTCACGTCCGGTCTCGCTGCATGGGATTACGGTCGAACGCGAACCGCAGCACTGGACGGCGGATGTGATCAGCGAGTATGGCAGTGTGTGGTCGGTGGAATTTTTCGGGGATGAGGTGCGGCAAACCGGTTGAGTCGTTTCCTATGCCCGGATGGCTTCGATCATGATGGCCGGGGGCTGGTTGATCATGTCGGCCCAGAAATCTGCCTCAGCGGCTGCTTCCGGGGAGAGACTGAGCGGATGAAAGACAATGTCGCAGAAGCCGGCGGCCTTCAGGGCGGACGCATACGCTTCCTCGGGGAGGTAGTAGTTATCGACTTCGATCCGGGAGCCATCTTTCAGACGGCCCGTCCAGCGGATCAAGGCGCCTTCGCGTGCCTGCTCTTCGAGATGAATCTGGAAGCCGTACTTCTGGAAATCAAACTCCTCGAAGAAATAGAGCTGCGGATTCGTGGTCAGCGTGACGAGTCGTCCCCCGGGCCTGAGCTGACGTGCGAGGCCGCGACACATGGCGGCCAGTTCCTCCCGGTCGTGGGCATAGACGAGTAACCAGGCGGCGACCGCGAGATCATTGTCGAGCCGGGGGCCCTCTGCCCGCACGTCTTCGACAAGGTAGTCGATGCCCAGCGGTTCGGCCTGTTCCCGCTCGGTGGCCAGTTTGATCATCTCCCGGGAGACATCGGTGCCGATAATTGACGCAGGGCCCTGCTGCCTGAGTTTGCGGGTGAAGAAGCCTTCGCCGCAGGCGAGGTCGACAACCTTCAGGCCGGCCACGGGGCCGATGAGTTGGAGCATCGAATACTCTTCGACCAGCGACCGCCAGGGACGTCCTTTGACTTCGCGGTACTGCTCGGCGATTTTGTTATAGTCCGTGGTCATGGACGGGGCTCACTCCGATACGAGACGTTCCGAAACTGGTAGGATCTTCAGAAGAGCAGGCCTGTTTTGCTGAATCAGGCAGACGATTCACTTAACCACCTCGGGTCTCACTCTCAAAACAGCGATTTGGCTGGTCGCATCAGGACACGTTGATGGGAATCGCATGAAATCAGTCGGTCTCTGATATTCTTCAAAATGAGGCCAACCCCTCCACATTTCACTTAAAAACGTGCCCTATATTATCAATATCGGTGTCACACGAATCTCATTTCAACCCTCATCAAATCTTCTGACAATTTTAAGTGAGGCTGCTAATGATGACAACTAAGAACAACCAGAGACCGCTCAGCAAACTGGATGATTATCGAGTGCTGCTGGTCGAAGATGATCCGGACAGCCAGCGACAGATTACACATTACCTGGAGCAGGCCGGCGCCAATGTGTTCGTCGTCGACAACGGACAGGCAGCAATCAATATGGCTTTAGAAGCGACACAGAATGGATTTCAATTCGAGATCATCCTGATGGATATTGAGATGCCTGGTCTGACTGGATTTGAAGCCGCGTCGCAATTGAGGAGTGAAGGCTATAAGGGGAATATCATCGCGTTTACCGCGTATGAAGAGAAATACTGTCGCGAGCAGAGCCTCCGTGCCGGGTGTGATGAATTTATTTCCAAACTCGCCAATAGAGAAACGATACTGGAAGTGATTCGAAATCATTCATTCCAGCAGTATCTGAAACAACGCATGAACCGGGTGGCAAAAACATTTTTCAACCTGGACTGACGCGTTCCTGCTCCATTCAATTAAAGTGACGACTCCTCATACGTGTTTACGGTCTCTTCCATACCGATAACGATTCATACCAGAGCGTTCAATACAGGCGTTTTTTTGACCTGTCAGGGAGTAACATGAGAATAATCGGCCCCAGCCACCAGAGTAAGATAATGTAGATCAATCCAGAATCAGCCATGCCCGGAATTCCCTCGTTGACTTCCAGTCTCGTAAGAAAATATGCGATGACGACAAACAGGATGAAGAGAAACGCCCCGAAGCCACCCGAGTAACCCTTATCATTTGCGATAAAGACTGAACCGATCAGAAAGCCCAGGAATAACAGTGCACCAGAGCCCATGAATAACAACATCAGAAGCGCCATGAAAGGACGTGCTTGAGCAGGGGGCATGAGAAGCCCGGGAGCGTTTACGATAAGAAACTGGGCCAGAGAAATCAGCAGAATCCAATAGCCTTTCCCTAACTTGAACTGCGATACTTTGACCTTATTCCTGGATTTCTGGTTTCGTGAAAGTGAATATCCAGTCGCATTGTGGAAAATCGTTTCCTTCAGTGCAGCACCGTCTAATTCGGCATTGCTTAAGTCAGCTCCACTCAGATCTGCATTAATTAAACTGGCCTCACTCAGATCCGCATAACGTAAATCAGCTTTGATCAGTTTTGCGTTCTCCAGGTTGGCCTGACTCAGGTTTATTTTTCGGAAAATACCTTTATTCAGATTCGCTCCGCTTAAATCAGCACCACTGAGGTCTGCACCACATAAATCGCTTTTGATCAAGATGGCACCGCTTAAATCGGCTCCACTCAAATCGATCTCACCGAATTCGACGCCGCTCAACTCCAGCGTTACCCCCCTGTTGGCCGAACGCCATTCCGCAATCGCATCCTTACCCTGCCTGACTAACTCAACATGTTTTCGGACCGCCATGACGTATTCTCCCCGGGTGTAATTGAACGCCTGCTACGTATCCCATTATGGTGACGCCGACCGAGACATGCAAACAGGTGCACTGGAGAATTGGGGGCTCATTTCGGTTTAAAGTGACAATTCCTGAAACCCGTCCAGGGGCACTTCCACACCGACGCCGAACGGGGCGGCGTTGAGGGAGGTCAGATTCAGTTCGCCGTTGGTGATGTTGACGCGGGCGAAGCCGTTATCCATCTCCGTGTAGAGGTCACCGTGCTGCTGGAGCATCAGTTGGCTGATTTGTTTGGGGAACGGGGTCAGACCATTGAAATAGTGGTGGCCGTTGCGTTCGACGGAGGTGTTGCCCAGGGCCGCCTGGGCGGCGAGGTCCTGCAGCAGGGCGACCGGGCCGATATTCACCAGGTCTTCGCCGCTCATCTGGTAGCGGTTTGTGTTTTCGGTGGCGTTGCGGTGGTTGATCAGGCAACGATGGGCGGTCGCCTTCAGGATGCCTTTGCAGTTCTTGTGGCTCGTCCCCGCGTAGCCGAGCTGGAGTGCCTGTTCGAGTGCGCTGAGTTCGGCGTCGGATTCATCGATAATCACCGGCGGCCCGTTTTCCCAGTCGGCAATGTGCGCGATGGCAGGGTCGAGGGCCACGCTGCGATGCAGGGGCTGCTCGATAAAGATCAGATTTTCGAAGAAGGCCGACAGTGCCCCGTCGGCCTGAATGCCGTCCCAGAGTTCGACGAAGCGAGGGAACTCGCGGTACTGCTCGTTGCCGTCCAGGGTGAAGGCGTACTTGTCGCCGCAATGCACTGTGATGACCTGTGCGACGGCGCGGAGCCGATCCAGATCGCGGTCGACATCTCCCTGGGCCTTGAGTTTGAAGTGCCGCAGTCCGTAGGCGCGGATGCAGTCTTCGAGCGTTTGCGGCAGGCCGTCGTCGATGCGGTTTTCGGGGGTGAGGTCGGCAGCAGTCAGGGGATCTGAGAGGCCGACCGTGTGGCGGGCGATGATTTTCGTCAGCGGCTGTGCGGGGAGGAACTCACCCGGCGTGCGTCCCGCCAGTTCGGGATGAATGGCGGCCAGATCGAGGCCGACGCGGTTCTCCCGCAGCAGCGTGGCCAGGTTGCACTGTTCGGCCCGGGCGAGTGCGTCGAGCAGAGTGCGTTCGACCATCGTGACGCCGAACTGGGCCAACAACGAGGGGAAGCCCTGCTCCGCGGCCCAGGCGACCTGTGACTGGTAGACCTGTCGCCAGAAGTCAAACGCGGGCGCGGGTACCGCCTGGCGGGCGAACGCGACGGCCTGCCGGATGACCTGCAGCATTTCGTCGATTTCCTGGTCGGCCTGTTTTTCGGGCGACTTGTCGAACCAGCGGGGCAGCAGTCCCTCGGCGGCGATGCCGGTGACGACCTGCCCGCCGATTTCATAGCGGCACTGCAGGAAGACGTGCGGAGCTGCTGTCATGACGGCGATGCCGAACCGAAAGGGCATGCGGGTCTGGGTGTCCGTGCGATGGAGTGTGGCGTCGAGGAGTTTGAGTTCGGGAAGCATGGGTGCGTTTTCGTTGTGGTTGCGGTGAGCGTTGTAAGTTCTTTGCTGCATTATGATTGATTTGCGGGGAAATGTGAAATGCAGGGAGGCTCAGTCAGGACTTACGGCTCTGAGCCGAAGCTTGTTCAAATGATATTGTCGTGTTTTGCAGGCGTTGATACTATTTCTCCCCCCATCTTTACACATGACACGTCAAGGAGGTTCGCGCATGACTTTTTTAAGAAGCCTGTCTGTTTGTTTGACTTTGGGTTTTCTGTTCGCCTCACCCGCCACACTGCTGTCCGCTGACAATGAGCTCAGCAGCTTAGAGGGGAACTGGTCGCTTTCATCCATGACCAAACATGGAGGAAAGGTATCGATTGCTCAGAAACTGTTGGGCCAGACGAAGGTCTCCATCGACGATAATGAACTGAGGATGAATAAGTACTGGCAGCTTCTCCCCAGAAACTACAATCCGAAGACTAAAACGGCGGAAGGATACTTAGACGGTCATCCCGGTCACCGATATTCCATCGTGCTCCATCCTGAGGAAAATCCAAAACAAATCGATTTGCAGATCACCGGCATCCTTCCCCAGTCAGAAGAAGACGAACTCTCACCAGCCGAGCGTGATTTGTTGCGAAACAATCAGGTACGTCATGCAGGAATCTATTCCCTGGACGGTGACAAGCTGACGATCTGCTTCGATGAGTACTCAGTCAATCATAAGGCCAGCCGCCCGACGAATTTCTCAGGTAAGGAATCGGAAGATCACGTACTGATGGTCTTGAAACGCAAACCTGAGTAGCAGGCGGTGTACGTTTACCTTAAGACAAAAAAAGGCAGGTCAACCATAAAAAGCCCTGCCGCTTTTTGCATACTCTTCCGAGAGCCGCTGTGAGTTCGCTGGTGCATTATGATTGATTTGCGGGGAAATGAGGGAGGATGGGTTCGGTCGCTACGGTCCAAATAGAGATGTTTTTACTTCTGGATTTCCTTTTGTTTTTTGGTGTAAAATAAAAGGATGAATCAGAAACGCTCCTTCTATATTTCGATCCCGGAATTTGCCCTGGGTCTGTTCATTTTGACTTGCCTGACTTCATTTCTCTTTCCTGGGTTGAATCAGGCCCTTTATGAAGGTGGTACAGAAGCAAATATCATTTTCCCTGACTTCACGCCCTATAATCCGACCAACGACTGGCCCCGGTGGAAACAAATGGTCTTTATCCCTTTCTCCGGTTTGATCGTCGCCATTGCCGGTGCCCTTTGCCTCGATATCTTCCGTAGCCTGCTGCCGGAAAAACTCAAACGGTATCTCTCCTGGAAGATTCCGAAGTTTGATGATTGAACCAGCAGGTAAATTCATGCGAACAGAGAAATTTGAGATTCGGCTGCATGAGCTATTGTTTTCTGATGAGGGAAAATCTCTTGTTTTAGATGCGACCCTGACCGTCGGCAACCATTCCCTGCGTTGGAGCAATCCCCCCATTGTTCCAATACGTCTTGCACGTTTTTTACTTGATACCTTAGATTCCTATTCATGGGACAAACCATATAACGAACATGATCTATCAACTGATGGCAAGCCTTTAACTGTCAACTGGAAATCGACTGGAGAGATCGGCGCGATCTACTGCCTGTTGCAGACGGAATCGGGTCTTCATCCTCCGGTTCCTGTCTGGCCAGGCCATATTCCAGAAGCGCTTTCGATGTTGCAAAGAAAAATACTGACTCACTGCTGCCTTCATTTCTCCCAACCGGTAACAGCCTTCTGGGCCAAATCCCTGGGTATGAATTCTGACGAACACGCAAAGTTCAAAACAGGAGAACGTGTCAGAACGGTAATCGGCGAGAACGTTAACACAGAACGAACAGGCTGGGTCTGGTCCAGTTGGAACCATCACGAACGGAACTGCACGGTTTACCAATTACTGATAGATAATTCGGTATATCGGAAATGGTATTTTGAGGATGACTTACAGCAATGTTAGAGATCGTTTTCCAGGGACTCTAACGCAGCAGTTCTCTGAAAAGATGCTGGCTTAATTCGGACTACGAACCCCTGGCGCGGATGATCATGTCGATAGATTCTGACAATTCCGGTTCGCCCCAGCCTTCCGTGTCGAGATCGGGAAATTCGCTTAGAATTCGATGGCGCAATGCCTGGCGTCTCTGCATACACAATTCGTCATAGGGATCTGCCTCCTCATCTTCATCGTCATCGTCATCCCAATCCGGCCTGGGAACCAGGAGTGCTGCGTTGATTCTGCCATATTCCAGAATTTGCTCTGCATTGTGCGGGTCCAGTTCCGGTCTTGTGGTCCATTTGAAAATATTGAGGTTCATATCTCCCACAAAGAAAGTTACGTCACCATATTCTCCACCATCCCAGGACCAGACCGGCATCGGACGGGGATGAACCTGCGAAATCAGCTGGATCACCGCAGCGGCATCAAAATGCTGCCAGAGATGTGAGGAAAGATAAAACAACTGCGCGATGCTTCCCCGGGCAGAGTTCAGACAGTTAAAAGCGAGAAACTCAAGCGGGTCAACATCCCGTGTGCGGTTCTCAACCAGTTCAGCGAGTTCCAGGCTGGGCGAAGTCCAGTAGGACTGATTAATCAGGTCTCTGATTTCTTGTGAGATTTCTGGAATCGTCATTGGGGCTCCTTTCAGCCGGATGTCAGATCAGAATCGGGCGGGGAAGAAGAGGCTTCTAATTCGGCTATGAAAGGGATCGTGCTGGTTTCCCAGTCAGGATTGTGATCCATAAATTCCCGCAGTTGAGGTAAATATCGAAAGTCCAGAAAATCAACACATTCGACAAGTTCCTGCTCCGGCACTTCTCGCATGATCAGCTTCGAGAACAGTTCGCTCAACATTTGCTGATACGTGGAGCCGAGCACATCATAATCGTCGGGACCATCTTCCAGGTAATTGCAAATAAAGATTCCCGTCACAGGCAGATAGCCCACGATCGACTCGCCATTGGTCTGCCAGAGAATAACGAGATCGTCCGGCGAGGGAAATCCTTCAGGGTGCATCAGGAAAGCTTCAAAGAATGAAGAGGGATCCTGTAACGTGTAACGCAATTGTGCCGGAACGTCTCCGTCCCAGATTTTCAGTAAATTTTGAGGTAGTCCTACCGCCTCGATTGCATCAACCAGTTGCCGTTTATTTTGAATCATGTGATTTCCAGGCTTTCCCTCAGTCAGGCTCTGTAAACAGACCGCTCGAAATTTCTAATGCTTCATTCTGTTCTATCATACCACCCCGTGATCCGGTCAATTCTGGTTCTGGAGGTAGGTTTTAGTAAAGGAATCGAGCACGCGCGTCAGAGGTTCGTCCAGATGTGCGCGGGCCTGTTCGGCAATCGCTGCGGGAACGCCGCCGTACAGGGCCTCTGCGATCGCACCGGCGATTGAGGCCAGCGTGTCGCAGTCCCCGCCGAGGGAGACGGCGAGCCGAACCGCGTTTTCGAAGTCGGTCGATTCCAGGGCAGCGAGGATCGCCTGGGGGACGGATCCCTGGCAGGATGAATCGAAAGTATAGGTCCAGCGGATGCGTTCGATGGTATCATTCAGATGGTAGTTGAACTGCCCGGAGATAAAGTGAGCAATCTCCTGTTTTGTCGAACCGGTGCGTGCCAGAAAGATGCTGGCGGCCACGGCCTGGGCTCCCTTGATGCCCTCGGGGTGATTGTGCGTCACGGCTGCCGTCTCTCTGGCGTAGTGCAGCACTTCATCCAGCGAAGAGTAGGCCCAGGCAACCGGGCTGACGCGCATCGCAGAACCATTGCCGAAGCTGTTGTAGGGTAATTCATCCTCGCCGAAGGCCCATTCAAGATACGCCTTCCCATACCCGGCGCGGGGATAGGTCTGCGTGTAGGACTTGAGCGTTTCCACCAGGTTGCCGCCGTTGAGCAGGTAATCTGCGACGGCAACCGTCAGCACCGTATCGTCTGTAAAGCGGGCCTTCCGCGCAAACAGCGGTTCAAAGTCAGTATGCCGCTCGAGCAT
Source organism: Gimesia panareensis (assembly GCF_007748155.1). Classification (GTDB taxonomy): domain Bacteria; phylum Planctomycetota; class Planctomycetia; order Planctomycetales; family Planctomycetaceae; genus Gimesia; species Gimesia panareensis. The sequence goes on along the minus strand of NZ_CP037421.1, from coordinate 988,083 downwards.
CCACTGTTTCCGCCCTTCGTAAACGGAGCCGATGATGTCACCCGCGATCGCGCCCAGCATGTTTTCTCCGATGATAAGATTAGTATCTCTGAGCTGAAACCGTAATCTTAGAAACAAGCGGCACCTGTCATTCCCGTCCTGCACCGTCCGTGGCTATTTCACAATGAGATAGATGCCCATGCCGAACATCAACAGTCCGCACAGGATGCGTATCCAGCCCATCTGCACGGCTGAGGTGCCTTCGTAGTCGGTCTTGATTCCCAGCAGCTTACCGCCGATTGTTTTTTTGCCTTGAGCCGTCCGATTGACAATATTATGGCGGCCCATCAGGATTAAAACGGTGCCTACTACAAACGGAACGATCGCGTGAAGGGCATCATTGCCGGCTTTCTCTTCCTGGGCCAGGATCAACAGGGACAGTAACTCATGCATCATGGGGATTCCTCATACCGGGTCGATGGTCATGGGTGCGATTAGAGACGCACTGCACTCGCAGCGCAATGCGGTCTCCCTCTTTAATCATTACTGTGCCTGCGTTTACATGAGACTCGAAATCGACTCGGGGAACAACTGTGAAGAGAAAAATAGCGCGGAATTCAGAGTTTTTATTGGAAGCACTTGCAGACTCTCGATTTATTCCGCGGCGGAGACTTTCAACGGGGGTCGGTAGATTCGGAAGGCTTTGACGGGCAGTTTGCCGGTAGTCTGTGGCTTGAGTATCAGGCTGTGGTCGCCGTTTTTGAAGCCCTGGGCGAGGACCGTGGGATATTCTTTGGCAGGGTCCGTGACCGCCGGTGATTGCCAGACGTCTACGAAGAGCGGTCTGGTTTCCCAGGTGACTTGATAATCTTTCGGCAGACTCTGTTTGCGATAACGCAGAGACCAGTTGACCATCCACATCCGGGGTTCGATCACCACGCGACCGGATTTGGAGACAAAACGCTGTTTGTGATCGCCGGTGCCGTCGGGTCCCGTTTTGGAGCCGCTGATTTCATACCGCAGTACATCCTTTTCCAGATCGCATTCGAGGATGCGGGCGGTCCAGGTTTCCACCTGCAGCGGGGCCCGATGATCGATGCGATTGAAGGCCGGGCGTCCCGCGACAGGCGTGGGGCTGGGGCGGGTGTGGTAGTAGAGCGCGGGGAATTGCGAGGGGGATTTCCCATCCAGCAGCACGTCGGCTTTCACTGCATCTCCCGGAGCCGCGATCACGTCGATGCGGTTGCCTTGAAAGTTCAGCGTCAGGGAGCCGTCGTCCTTGTGCTGGACCCGCGGGTCATTCACGGGGACATCGGTGACGAGGTTTTTCCATTTGTCAGCGGGAAAGCTGGGATCGTAGCGCAGATGTTGTTTGACAAACTCGGCGATGAGGAAGTTCCCCAGTTGATTGGGGTGCACCGTGTCGCGGAGAGTGTCTTTCACCACCAGGTTATTTTTTTTCAGATAACCCTGCATACCGGTGCGGACGTCGGCCACTTCACAATTGAGTTCCCGGCCCAGGCGAAAGTAGAGATCGGAAATCGCCTGATCCTGCGCGTCTTTGGCCAGCACGTCGGGATGTTGCGGGTCGCCGTCCGGCGGGACGGTCTTCGGCCACCGCAGGTTACTGGTCCAGAGCAGGACCTCGGCGGTGGTACGCTCACGAATGCGACGGATGATTTTTTCCTGGTGGCCGGTTTCCACCCCGGCCCAGACGTGAAAGATCACCAGATCCGGGTAGAAGGGATAGAGATCAAACTCGGCAGTGTTGATCAGGACCGGTCCGCCATAGCCGCCGATGGCGCGATTTTCGATTTCGAGGTCGGCGTGCGGAAACCGTTTACGGAGGTCATTCGCCACGTCTTCCCACCACGGATTGCGGGTGACGGACTGGCCGTAGAACAGGATGCGGACCCGATTGCGTTTTTCCGGCGTGCTGGTGGCCAGCAGTGTCATGGTCCGCTGAATGTTCGCACCGAAGGTGGCCGGATCGCCGGCAGGTTTCACCGGGTCGAATTTTGCGGTTGGCTGTGCCAACAGGTCAGAACTACAGGCGACCAGGGCCAGAGACAGGATCAACGTGTACCGTAACAGCTGCATCAGAAGGTTCCTCAAGGCGCGTCGATTAACAGGGGTGCAGACAGAGACACACGGAGCGTCGCAACGTGGTTTCTGACTGGGGGAATTATTGTGTCTGTGGTTCTATGAGCATCGAATTCGGTGCAATAAGTGCTGGTAGATGTTTTTCATGCAGGTCACTGCAAGCTACATCAAAATCGTACTTTATTTGAACCCCCTGTCAACAGGGAGCCTCAGCCCCTCGTAAGACGGCAGCAACAGTGTCTGGACAATGTTCATTTCCGACAGGTCGAAATCGTCTCCAGGCGGGTTTTGTGCTTGTTACCCTGGTTTTACCGGGTAACATTGAGAGACAGTTCCTCAATCAGGTGTCATCCCCATTCTGATCGGAAGGCGAAGAACGATGCGCGCTCTCTTCTTAGCTGTTCTCTTACTGTCTTTCCCCATTTCGGCCTTTGGCCAGGCAAAAATGCCCCAGGTGCAGATTGTCTTCTTAACCCCGGCAGACGTCGAGGCTCCGCCTGATGTCTCCAGGCGACTGACACAAGTGGCTGACTACACGGAAGCAATGCTGGTGAAGTGGATGAAAGCATGGGATTACACGCCCAAACGTGAGCATATCTTCCAGCGAAACCCCGATGGCAGCGTGAAGATTTTATTCGTCAAATCGCCTGAGACTCTGGCGAGTGGCAAATTCCCGTTGAAGGACGGCAACCTGTCGCGAAAGGGGAAGCTGCTGGCAATGGAGAAATTTAAAATTCCCAAAACTTTAGACGTCTGGTGGGTCTGGGTTTATGTCGGTGATCCTCCGCTGAAATACAGCAGTTACCTGGGTTCGGGTAACGCGGCAACGGGAGGGTTGTCACAGGTCAACTATACGAATCTGCCGGGGGAAATCTCCCCGGAGGACAAGCTGGCAATACCGCTTCTGAAAGAATTGACTTTGAAGGGCACCATCCACGAATTCGGACATGCACTCGGGCTGCCGCACAATGGGCCACTCATCAAGCGCGATCTCGGGATGCCTTTGATGGGGGCGACCATCGCCAACTATCGCTGTAAACAACGGTCAGAAAACGTAGCGCGTGCCGGTTGAAAACCGTAGCGCTGTCTGTGCAGGATTCGTCCTGATGTGGCTGTTTGGGGACGAATGCGTGGTCTTTTGTTATTTCGTCAGTCGCGGTTGCTTGCTTGAGCTTTTTGTGTGCCGCCGTTTGGCGTCCTGTAACCGGTAACTTTCACCAGTGGTTTCCAGGATATGGCAACGATGGGTGAGCCGGTCGAGTGTGGCCCCCGTCAGCCGTTCGCTGCCCAGGACCTCGGTCCAGTTTTCAAAGGGGAGATTGGTCGTTACGATCAGGCTGAAACGTTCGTAAGCCGTGCTGATCACGTCGAACAGCAACTCGGAGCCGAGTTTACTTGCGGGGACATATCCCAGTTCATCCAGAATCAGCAGATCGAGTTTCGCGAGCTGCTTTTTCAGGCGGGTTAACTCCCGCTGTTCGCGGGCTTCCATTAACTGGGTAATCAGTTCTGTGACCTGGTAAAAGCGGACCCGCTTTCCCTGGCCGCAGGTGGCAATCCCCAGGGCGACTGCCAGGTGCGTCTTGCCGGTGCCGGAATTGCCCACCAGAGGATATTCTCCCGCTGCTCGATAAACTCACCCCGCATCAGTTCGCTGACCAGCAGTTTGTTGAGGCCGGGCTGGACCTG
>NZ_CP037421.1:980769-983958 GCF_007748155.1 Gimesia panareensis | reverse complement strand
ATCGCAGAGTGATGAAAAATAAGGAAGAGCGGGGTTATGTTACGGAAGCCTCAGCAGCGATTCTGTGGAAGCATCCGTTATTTACGGGGACAGCAGAGCGTCGCTATCGTATTCCCAAGATCGAATGGCATGACATCGCCGTTAAGAATGATCGCCAGAAACGGATCGCACATCTGACCGGACGCGTCACATCAGATGTCCCGGCGCACAGCGTGATTGTTTACGACACGGCACCTGACATACAAACCCAATATTTCCAAAAGCCATACGTGGCCCGTGTTGAGAAAGACGGGACTTTCGATATCACGATCAGCGAACCGGTGAGCGTGCAGACGCAGGGAGTATTGAAAGTCGTCGCCTGTTGCGAAAACGGCACGATGACCGGTGGTGGAAAAAAACGCGGACTGAAGAGCGCGCATGAGATCAAGTACCGCACATCGCGCACGGGGTATCAGTTGATCAAGTGAAATACGGTGACTGATATTTGTGGTATTTCTGTGCAGACAGTTCAGGACTGCAGGCGGTCAGAGACGCACGGAGCAACGCGTCGCCACGTGGTTTCTGACTGGGGAAATTACCGTGTCTGTGGCTCTATGAGAATCGAATTCGGGGTGGGTGGCAACTGATAAAGCAACAAACATTCTGTAAATTTCCGGGGCCTTCGGTCTCTGTGATCAGCATTAAATTGTCAGGTATCTCATGCCGGTTTCCCAGTCGTCGCTGAGTTCCACCAGGACCGCGGTCACCAGCCTCAGCAACGACTCCTCATTGGGAAACAGTCCCGCTACGCGGGTACGCCGTTTTAATTCCTTATTCTGCCGTTCCAGCATGTTTGTGGTTCGCATCCGCTTGCGATGACCGGCAGGGATGGTGAATACGGTCAGTCCTTCCGGGATGTTTTCTTCCGCCCAACTCGCCAGTTTCGGAGCTGTTTTTTCATGAGTGGAAACGAACCGTTTCAGTTCATTCAGCGCATCATCCAGGTCTCTGGCATTAAAGATATTGCGTAATTCTTCGCTCACCTGTTTGCGCAAATGAACCTTGGGAACGTATTGCATCGCGTTTTGCATCAAATGGAACTGGCAACGCTGCCAGGGCGTTCCAGCAAGCATGTTCTGTCGTGCCGCTTTCAGGCCTTCGTGTGCATCACTGACGATCAGCTTCACGCCATGCAGGCCGCGCTGGTTGAGTGAACCCAGGAATTCACGCCAATGGACTTCGGCTTCGGAGAGCGACACAGACACTCCGAGCACGCTCCGGTGACCGCTGGCCAGGACGCCGATCGCAATCAGCACGGCACAGTCCCGCACGCTGCCCTCCACGCGAACTTTTTCATAGCGGGCGTCGAGGATCAGGTATTCCACCTGCCCCAGCGGTCGATTACGCCACGTTTCCAGCTCTTCGTCGAGCAGTTTCGCTGCCCGACTGACCTGTGTACTGGTGACATCAAAGCCACAGAGTTCGGTGGTGATTTTGGCGACCTTACGGGTAGAGACGCCTTGAACATACATTTCAGCGATTGCCAGCTTCAGTGCGCGTTCACTCCGTTCGCCGCGTTCCAGTGCAGAGGGATAAAAGTCGCCGTCGCGTGTCTGGGGCACCTGCAGTTCCAGCTTTCCGAAGGCGACTTTGAAATGATTTCGGCTTGAAACCGTTGGCATAAGAACGGCGCGTTACGCTGCGTTGATACGGTTCGGCACCGAGGTATTCGGGAACGTTCCAGCTTCATCCGCTTCGTTGAACAGGATCTGGAGTGCTTGCGACATTTCATCGAATCCATGATCGGCCAGGAGCTGGACAGCGTCGAGAATGTTGTTAGATTGTTGTTGGTGGGCCATGGTTGGAGTTCCTTTTCTGTTGTGGAAAACATTAAAAAGAAACCGATCTGGCCCACCCTTTCAAGGGCTCGCCGGAGTGGTGCTTGTTATTTTCGCTACGCTCAAATAACAAGCACCACTCCGCCACACAGATAATTTACAGAAGAGATGTTACAGTAACTGGCAACTGTGGGGCTGGAATTTAGGTGGAATTGAGAATTTTTCAGTGGATGAGTTATTCAAGTGGGAATTAAGGGTGCTTAGTACTGCAAACTAATCGTTTTTTTTACGATATCCATAGCTAGTTCCATAGCAAACTTTTTATCAACAACTTCTGCAGTTTTCTTAATCTGTTGGCTATAGTTGTCTATTGATTTAGACATAGCAAGAGCTAATTTCATATATTCTGCTTGTTTAGTCTCGATGTCTTTGGCATTCAATACATCTGCTTCCATTGAACTCCTAAATATTTTTGAGACCTCGCTAGGAAACTCGTATAATATCACTGCAACATATTTAACATCGAGTTTACCAGTATTCAGGGCTTCATGATAATGTTCGAGTACTATTTGAGCCTTTTCTTCAAATCGATCTCTCTCGTCTTTTAATATTTGAAATTTGATGTTTCTAGACCATGTGAGAAATCCAAATAACGTTGTTACAATTATCCCCAAAAAAGCTGTACCAGATCCGATCAAGGCGATTATTAAAGCAGTATCGCTGGAACCACCGACCACATCTGTAAAACAAATAATAAATATATTTTCCATAGTCGCCTGTCTGATTTAATGTAAACAATTCTATTCAACTTTGGTTATTTTCGACGTATTTTCTATATCACTTTCAATCTTTGGAAGTTCGGGAGAGTGATATTCTAATTTAGGGAAATCAGTGAGAATGTTGGTTTCAAAATCATTTTGCATTCCTTCATTCATTGACTTCATAGCCTCATCCGCTTCCTTAATCGTTGTATGAAGCCCACGAACTAGCGCACCTGCAATGGGTATTTCTCCAAATAGTTCCCATCCCGAATTATACAACCATCTTGTAGTAAGACCCCACGCACCAAAAGTTGCCAAGTATGAACCATTTTTAGAGTTCCTTAGCGTCTGAATAATTTGGTTAAGTTGTTTTGCTACTTTAATACTATCGATCTCTCCACTTTGAATAATTTTTTCTAGCCATTCAGCTATCCGATCAAATAATTCAGGTATCTTTTGCTCGTCCCTGTGTTGTTGGTAGATCTTGTCAAAATCAACTTCTAAGGAAGAAGAGTCAGAGAAGTCCCACTCGTGTTACTGTAACATCTCTTCTGTAAATTATCTGTGTGGCGGAGTGGTGCTTGTTATTTGAGCGTAGCGAAAATAACAAG